>CAJZGT010000056.1 GCA_916048145.1 uncultured Streptococcus sp. | reverse complement strand
GTTGGACTCAAGATTTCCATGTTACTTTTGGCATTGATAGAAGCAAACCTGCTCCGTGGTATTACCTAGACCCAGAAACTGGCATTATGCAAACTGGTTGGAAACAACTTGGCAATAAGTGGTACTACCTCCGTTCATCAGGAGCAATGGCGACTGGTTGGTATCAAGAAGGTTCGACTTGGTATTATTTAGATGAGTCAAATGGCGATATGAAAACTGGTTGGCAAAACCTTGGTAACAAGTGGTACTATCTCCGTTCATCAGGAGCAATGGCAACTGGTTGGTATAAAGATGGTTCAACTTGGTACTATCTAAATGCAGGTAATGGAGATATGAAGACAGGCTGGTTCCAGGTCAATGGCAAATGGTACTATGCTTATAGCTCAGGTGCTTTGGCAGTGAATACGACCGTAGATGGCTATTCTGTCAATTATAATGGCGAATGGGTTCAATAATGAAAGAGGCGATTGTGAAGGAAACAATCGCTTTTTTTGTGAAAATATAATAAAATAGATAGGAGAGAATAAATACTTGTAGGAAAAAATAATACTCTTCGAAAATCAAATTCAAACCACGTCAGCGTCGCCTTACCGTACTCAAGTACAGCCTGCGGCTAGCTTCCTAGTTTGCTTTTTGATTTTCATTGAGTATGAGACGGCTTTTTCGTCTAGCAAAAGGAAAATATGACAAAAAAAGTTGGTGTCGGTCAGGCACATAGTAAGATTATTTTAATAGGGGAGCATGCGGTCGTTTACGGTTATCCGGCCATTTCCCTGCCTCTTTTAGAGGTGGAGGTGACTTGTAAGGTGATTCCTGCAGCGAGTCCTTGGCGTCTATATGAGGAGGATACCTTGTCCATGGCGGTGTATGCTTCGCTGGAGTATTTAGATATCAAAGAGGCTTGCATTCGCTGTGAGATTGACTCGGCTATCCCTGAAAAACGGGGAATGGGTTCGTCAGCGGCTATCAGCATAGCGGCCATTCGTGCGGTATTTGACTATTATGGTGCTGAACTGCCTCATGATGTACTAGAAATCTTGGTCAATCGGGCTGAGATGATTGCCCATATGAATCCAAGTGGTTTGGATGCTAAGACCTGTCTCAGTGACCAGCCTATTCGCTTTATTAAGAATGTAGGATTTACAGAGCTTAAGATGGATTTATCTGCCTATTTGGTGATTGCCGATACGGGCGTTTATGGTCATACTCGTGAAGCCATCCAAGTGGTTCAAAGTAAGGGCAAGGATGCCCTACCGTTTTTGCATGCCCTGGGAGAATTGACCCAGCAGGCAGAAGAAGCGATTTCACGAAAAGACGCTGAAGGACTGGGGCAAATCCTCAGTCAAGCGCACTTGGATTTAAAAGAAATTGGTGTCAGTAGCCCTGAGGCAGATTCTCTAGTTGAAACGGCTCTTAGCCATGGTGCTCTGGGTGCCAAGATGAGCGGTGGTGGGCTTGGAGGCTGTATCATAGCCTTGGCAGACAATTTGATACAAGCACAAGATCTAGCAGAAAGATTAGAAGAGAAAGGAGCTGTTCAGACATGGATAGAGAGCCTGTAACAGTACGTTCCTACGCAAATATTGCTATTATCAAATATTGGGGAAAGAAAAAAGAAAAAGAGATGGTGCCTGCTACTAGCAGTATTTCTCTAACTTTGGAAAATATGTATACGGAGACGACTTTATCGCCTTTACCAGCCAATGTAACGGCTGATGCCTTTTATATCAATGGTCAGCTACAAAATGAGGCGGAGCATACTAAGATGAGTAAGATTATTGACCGTTACCGTCCAGAAGGTGAGGGTTTTGTCCGTATCGATACTCAAAACAATATGCCTACCGCAGCGGGCTTGTCATCAAGTTCTAGTGGTTTGTCCGCCCTGGTCAAGGCTTGTAATGCTTATTTCAAGCTTGGTTTGACTCGGAGCCAGTTGGCACAGGAGGCTAAGTTTGCCTCAGGATCTTCCTCTCGGAGTTTTTATGGACCGCTAGGTGCCTGGGATAAGGATAGTGGAGAAATTTATCCTGTAGAGACAGACTTGAAACTAGCTATGATTATGTTGGTGCTGGAGGACAAGAAAAAACCAATCTCCAGTCGTGACGGTATGAAACTCTGTGTGGAAACTTCGACGACTTTTGATGACTGGGTGCGTCAGTCTGAGAAAGACTATCAGGATATGCTGGTTTATCTCAAGGAAAATGACTTTGCCAAGGTTGGAGAATTAACGGAGAAAAATGCCCTGGCTATGCACGCTACGACCAAAACTGCATCACCAGCCTTTTCTTATCTGACGGATGCAAGCTATGAAGCCATGGACTTTGTCCGCCAGCTTCGTGAGCAAGGGGAAGCCTGCTACTTTACTATGGATGCTGGTCCCAATGTCAAGGTCCTCTGTCAGGAGAAAGACTTGGAGCATTTATCAGAAATCTTCGGTCAACGTTATCGCTTGATTGTGTCAAAAACAAAGGATTTGAGCCAAGATGATTGCTGTTAAAACTTGCGGAAAACTCTATTGGGCAGGCGAATATGCTATTTTAGAGCCAGGGCAGTTGGCCTTGATAAAGGCCATTCCCATCTATATGAGGGGAGAGATTGCCTTTTCTGACAGCTACCGTATCTATTCGGATATGTTTGATTTCGCAATAGATTTGACACCAAATCCTGACTATAGCTTGATTCAAGAAACGATTGCTTTAGTGGAAGATTTCCTTGTTTATCGTGGGCAGACCTTGCGACCTTTTTCTCTAGAAATCCGAGGAAAAATGGAACGAGAAGGGAAAAAGTTTGGTCTAGGCTCTAGTGGTAGTGTCGTTGTCTTGGTTGTCAAGGCTCTGCTGGCTTTGTATGATATTACGGTTGATCAGGAACTCTTGTTCAAACTGGCTAGTTCTGTCTTGCTCAAGCGAGGAGACAATGGTTCCATGGGAGACCTTGCCTGTATTGTGGTAGAGGAATTGGTTCTTTACCAGTCATTTGATCGCCAGAAGGTATCAGCTTGGTTGAAAGAAGAAAATTTGTCGACAGTTTTAGAGCGTGATTGGGACTTTTCAATTTCGCAAGTGCAACCAACTTTAGATTGTGATTTCCTAGTGGGATGGACCAAGGAAGTGGCTGTATCGAGTCACATGGTCCAGCAAATCAAGCAAAATATCAATCAGAATTTTTTAAGTTCCTCAAAAGAAACGGTGGTTTCTTTGGTAGAGGTCTTGGAGCATGGGGAATCAGAAAAAATTATCGAGCAAGTAGAAGTGGCCAGCAAGCTTTTAGAAGGCTTGAACGCAGATATTTACACGCCTTCGCTGAGACAGTTGAAAGAAGCCAGTCAAGATTTGCAAGCTGTTGCCAAGAGTAGCGGTGCTGGTGGTGGTGACTGTGGTATTGCCTTGAGTTTTGATGAGCAATCAACTGAAACCCTAAAAAACCGTTGGGCCGATCTGGGGATTGAGCTCTTATACCAAGAAAGGATAGGACATGACGACAAATCGTAAGGATGAGCATATCCGCTATGCCCTTGAGCAGAAAAGTTCCTATAATAGCTTTGATGAGGTGGAGTTGATTCATTCTTCCTTGCCTCTTTACGACCTGGATGAAATCAATCTGTCGACAGAGTTTGCTGGTCGAAAGTGGGACTTTCCTTTCTATATCAATGCCATGACGGGTGGAAGCGATAAGGGAAGAGAAATCAATCAAAAGCTGGCTCAAGTGGCAGAAATCTGTGGAATTTTATTTGTAACGGGTTCTTATAGCGCAGCCCTCAAAGATCCAACAGATGCCTCTTTTTCTGTTAAGTCTAGTCATCCAAATCTCCTTCTTGGAACCAATATTGGATTGGACAAGCCTGTCGAGTTAGGACTTCAGACTGTGACGGAGATGAATCCTTTACTTTTACAAGTGCATGTCAATGTCATGCAGGAATTGCTCATGCCTGAGGGAGAAAGGAAGTTCAGATGCTGGCAATCGCATCTAGCAGATTATAGCAAGCAAATTCCTGTTCCTATTGTCCTAAAGGAAGTGGGCTTTGGAATGGATGCCAAGACCATTGAAAGAGCCTATGAATTGGGCGTTCGAACCTTTGACCTGTCAGGTCGTGGTGGCACCAGTTTTGCCTATATAGAAAACCGTCGCAGTGGTCAACGTGACTACCTCAATCAATGGGGTCAGTCCACCATGCAGGCCCTTCTCAATGCCCAAGAATGGAAAGACAAGGTCGAACTCTTGGTCAGTGGAGGGGTTCGGAATCCGCTGGATATGATTAAGTGTTTGGTCTTTGGTGCTAAGGCTGTAGGACTGTCTCGAACAGTTCTGGAATTGATTGAAACCTATTCAGTTGAAGAAGTGATTGGCATTGTCCAAGGCTGGAAAGATGATTTACGACTCATCATGTGTGCCCTTAATTGTGCCACCATAGCAGATCTGCAAAAAGTAGACTATCTTCTATATGGAAAATTAAAAGAAGCAAAGGATCAGATGAAAAAGGCGTAACCACCGCCTTTTTTCCATCTTCAGACTGAGGTGGCTTTTTTGAATTGTGATAAAATAGAAGGGAGAGGATGAACCTATGAGAAAATTTAAAGTCTTTTTATTTATCGAAGCCTGTCTTTTGACAGGAGCTCTGATTTTGATGGTATCAGAGCATTTTTCGCGTTTTCTGCTGATTCTATTCCTCTTTTTGCTTTTGATTCGCTATTACACTGGTAAAGAAGGCAATAATCTTCTCTTAGTAGTGGCAACCATTCTCTTCTTTTTCATCGTCATGCTCAATCCTTTTGTGATATTAGCTATTTTTGTTGCAGTTATTTATAGCCTCTTTCTTCTTTATCCGATGATGAACCAGGAAAAAGAGCAGACAAATTTGGTTTTTGAAGAGGTGGTGACGGTTAAGAAGGAGAAAAATCGTTGGTTTGGAAATCTCCATCATTTTTCAAGCTACCAGACTTGCCAGTTTGATGATATCAATCTCTTTCGTCTCATGGGTAAGGACACTATTCATCTGGAGAGGGTCATTCTAACCAATCATGACAATGTCATTATCCTCAGAAAGATGGTAGGTACGACCAAAATCATTGTACCTGTAGATGTGGAAGTAAGCCTCAGCGTTAACTGTCTCTATGGTGATTTGACTTTTTTCAACCAGCCCAAGCGAGCCTTCCGCAATGAACACTATCATCAAGAAACAAGAGGCTATCTCAAGAGTAACAAGAGTGTCAAGATTTTCTTGACTACTATGATTGGGGATGTTGAGGTGGTCAGAGGATGAAAAAACAAGCCTATGTAATCATTGCTCTCACCTCCTTTCTGTTTGTCTTATTTTTCTCCCACAGCTTGCTGGAAATCCTTGACTTTGACTGGACTATTTTCTTGCATGATGTCGAAAAAACAGAAAAATTTGTCTTTTTGTTGTTAGTATTCAGCATGTCCATGACTTGCCTCTTAGCTCTGTTTTGGAGAGGTGTTGAAGAGCTTTCTCTAAGAAAAATGCAGGCTAATCTCAAGCGTTTGTTGGCAGGGCAAGAAGTGGTTCAGCTTGCAGATCCAGATTTGGATGCCAGCTTCAAGTCCTTGTCAGGCAAACTTAACCTCTTGACAGAAGCTCTTCAAAAAGCTGAAAATCACAGTCTTGCTCAGGAAGAGGAAATCATCGAGAAAGAACGGAAGCGGATTGCTCGGGATTTGCACGATACAGTCAGTCAGGAGTTGTTTGCGGCCCACATGATTTTATCGGGTATCAGTCAGCAGTCTTTGAAATTGGATAGAGAAAAGATGAAGACCCAGTTGCAGAGTGTCACAGCTATTTTAGAAACAGCCCAGAAGGATTTGCGGGTCTTGCTCTTGCATTTGCGACCAGTTGAGCTGGAGCAGAAGAGTCTGGTTGAGGGGATTCAAATCCTCTTAAAAGAGCTTGAGGACAAGAGTGATCTCAAGGTTAGTTTCAAGCAAAATGTGACGAAATTGCCTAAGAAAATCGAGGAGCATATCTTCCGTATCCTGCAAGAGTTGATCAGCAATACCCTCCGCCATGCCCAGGCATCTTGTCTGGATGTCTATCTCTATCAGACAGATTTTGAATTACAACTGAAGGTGGTGGACAATGGAATTGGTTTCCAGTTAGGGAACTTAGACGACTTGAGTTATGGACTGCGAAATATCAAGGAGCGGGTTGAAGATATGGCAGGGACGGTTCAGTTATTGACAGCTCCCAAGCAAGGGCTGGCAGTTGATATCCGTATTCCCCTGCTCGATAAGGAATGATAAAGGAATAGATATGAAAATTTTACTAGTAGATGACCACGAAATGGTCCGATTGGGCTTGAAAAGTTACTTTGACCTTCAAGACGATGTAGAAGTTGTGGGTGAGGCGACAAACGGGTCTCAAGGTATTGACTTGGCATTGGAATTGCGTCCGGATGTTATTGTCATGGATATCGTCATGCCTGAGATGAATGGGATTGATGCGACCTTGGCCATCCTCAAAGAATGGCCTGAAGCCAAGATTTTGATTGTGAGCTCTTATTTGGACAATGAAAGAATCATGCCTGTCTTAAATGCAGGTGCTCGGGGCTATATGCTCAAGACTTCTAGTGCAGACGAACTTCTCCATGCTGTCCGTAAGGTGGCTGCTGGCGAGTTGGCCATTGAGCAAGAGGTCAGCAAGAAGGTCGAGTACCACCGCAATCACATAGAACTACATGAGGACCTGACTGCGCGTGAGCGAGACGTACTCCAACTCATCGCCAAGGGCTACGAAAATCAGCGTATCGCAGATGAACTTTTTATCTCTCTCAAGACGGTCAAGACTCATGTGTCCAATATCCTAGCCAAGCTTGAAGTCAGCGATCGTACCCAGGCTGCAGTCTATGCCTTTCAGCACCACTTGGTAGGGCATGAGGATTTTTAATACTAGCACATTAAATTAAGAAAATGACAAAAAGGAAAATCTATGAGATATATTGTGAGCATTTTAGCTATCGGTCTTGTGATAGGAGGAGGAATCTTATTTTGGAAAAGTAGAGAGAATACATCTCCTCGTATTCAAGCTGAAGAAAGTGCTTTATCTGCTTCTAGTCAAGAAACGAATCAATCCCCTAAGACACAAGAGAGTCATTTAGTTCCGACAGAAGATATTGTTACCGAGGAATATACGGTAACTTATGAAGATAAAAACTTGTATGGTCAAATCACTGCACCTAGAGACTATAAGAATAAAAATTACCAGTAGTGGTTATCTCACATGGCTTTAACAATACATTTGATATGTATAAGGATTATATCCAATTGTTAGCAAAGCAAGGCTTTTTGGTCTATGGTTTTGACTATTATGGAGGAAGTCGTAATTCTAAAAGTGGTGGTCAAGATATGCTTCAAATGTCTGTAAAAACAGAGCTAACAGATTTAACGAACGTAGTAGAGAAACTGACATCAGAAAGTTATATTGATAAGGATCATCTGAGCATAATAGGTGTCAGTCAGGGTGGTGTGGTAGCAAGCCTGTATGCGGCTGCTAATCCTGAACAAATCTACAAGCTCGGCCTGATTTTCCCCGCTTATGTTTTATTTGATGATGTGAAGGAAACGTATCAAAATCTTGGAAGTCCATCATTTGATCAACTCCCTGATAGTTTGACACATCATAATGCTAGCTTGGGTAAAATTTATCTGACAGATGCACTAGATATTGATATTGAAGATGTACAGAAGAGGATTATTGCTCCTACTCTAATTGTACATGGAACCAATGATACAATTGCTCCCTATCAATATTCAGTTGATGCTATCCAAAGAATTCCAAATGCTAAACTGGTGACTGTAGAAGGTGGAAGACATCGTATTGATGAGAATTTTTAGTAGCTGATCCTAGCATCAAAGAAGCGAGCAAGTACCTCTAGCGTGATTGAAAAGCGCATTCATTAGTTGAAAAAAGTCGTCCATTTATGTTATAATAGACTGTATTTAAAAAATTTTAAGGAGAAATGACAGAATGTC
>CAJZGT010000055.1 GCA_916048145.1 uncultured Streptococcus sp. | reverse complement strand
CATCGTATCAAGGGTGAGGTTAAGATGATTACGGGCTTGGACGACGATGTTTGCTATCCTATTACCCAGTTTGCGATTTACAACCGTCTCACCTGCGATAAGGCCTATCGCATCATGCCTGAGTATGCCCACGAAGCCATGAATGTCTTTGTCAATGACCAAGTCTACAACTGGCTTTGTGGTAGTGAGATTCCTTTTAAGTATATAAAGTGATGAATGAGAGAGCCCAGTAGCTCTCTTTTTGTTATAAATGTTGAAAGTACTTTTAAAAATATTAAAATATTAAAATATTACTGAAAGTAAAATCTATTCTATGGCAAGCTCGAGATAAACCTATGACTTTATTGTATAATAAAGAAAAAGTGTCTAGGAAAGGAGTGAAAGAGCTACTGTTTGGATTGCAGCTAGCTAAATGTTGAAAGAGAGAAGGAGAGCAACTCTCGTTTATTAATTGCTTTCTTGTGTTTTCCTATGATGGGGAGTAAAAATTTTAAAGCAAAAAGAAAGCGCTTTATTTTTTGTGAAATTGAAAGGTAGAAAGATGAATCAAAAGAATTTTGATAGAAAACAAAGATATGGCATTCGTAAATTTGCAGTGGGTGTAGCCTCTGTAACTATTGGTGCAGTAGTGTTTGGAGTAAATCCTGTATTGGCAAATGAACAAGGAAATTCAACTGTAACTGCTGCTGAAAATAATAATCAAGGTTTATCAGAATTACCAAAAGAAGCTTCTTCAGGCAGTCTTGCAAATTTAGATAGTGAATTAGCTGGAAAATTGGCAACAGCGAAAGACAATGGTGTGGAAGTTGATCAGGATAAGTTAAAGAAAAATGAGACTACTGAATCAGAGACGACAACTCCAACAAATGCGACAACTCCAACAAATAAACCTGCAGCTGAAAATACACCAGCTCCTGCTGATAAACCAGAAACAGATTCTGCAACTACAGAGGCAAGTAACAAGGACCAAGATAAAGAAGAAGAGGGAGTTATTCCTCGAGATTATTATGCTAGAGAGTTAAAAAATGTCAACACTGTAGTAGAAAAAGAAGATGTAGAAACCAATCCTTCAAATGGGCAAAGAGTTGACATGAAAGAGGAACTCGACAAGCTTCAAAAACTTCAAAATGCGACCATCCATATGGAATTTAAGCCAGATGCGTCTGCTCCACGTTTTTACAACCTCTTTTCAGTTTCTAGTGATACCAAAGTAAATGAGTACTTCACCATGGCCATCCTTGATAACACAGCTATCGTTGAAGGTCGTGATGCCAATGGAAACCAATTCTATGGTGATTATAAAACTGCTCCTTTGAAGATTAAGCCAGGTCAGTGGAACTCTGTAACCTTTACAGTTGAAAGACCAAATGCAGACCAACCAAAAGGTCAGGTTCGCGTCTATGTAAATGGTGTTTTGTCGCGCACAAGTCCTCAGTCTGGTCGTTTCATTCAAGATATGCCAGATGTCAACCATATGCAAATCGGTACAACAAAGCGTACAGGCAAAAACTTCTGGGGCGCTAATCTTAAAGTCCGTAATCTAACTGTTTATGATCGTGCCCTTTCTCCAGAAGAAGTTAAAAAACGTAGCCAACTTTTTGAAAGAGGAGAGTTGGAAAAGAAACTTCCTGAAGGAGCAGAAGTAACTGCTAAACTGGATGTTTTTGAAGGTGGGGAGAACCGCAAGCCGAATAAAGATGGTATTGCAAGCTATCGTATTCCAGCCCTACTTAAAACTGATAAGGGAACTCTAATTGCTGGAACTGATGAAAGACGCTTGCATCACTCTGACTGGGGTGACATCGGTATGGTTGTTCGTCGTAGTGATGATAAGGGGAAAACTTGGGGAAATAGAATTGTTATCTCAAATCCTCGTGATAATGAGAAGGCTAGGAATCCAGAATGGCCATCACCAGTCAACATTGACATGGCCCTAGTTCAAGATCCAAAGACGAAGCGAATCTTTGCCATCTATGATATGTTCCTTGAAGGTAAGGCTGTATTTTCTCTTCCAGGAAAAGCACCACAAGCTTATGAGCAAATTGGTGACAAGGTTTACCAAATCTTGTACAAACAAGGTGATGCAGGACGTTATACAATTCGTGAAAATGGTGAAGTTTTTGACCCTGAAAATAGAAAAACAGAATACCGAGTTGTAGTGGATCCTAAGAAGCCAGCATACAGTGATAAGGGTGACCTTTACAAAGGCGAAGAACTTATCGGTAATATCTACTTTGAGTATAGTGACAAGAATATCTTTAGGGTTTCAAATACCAACTATCTCTGGATGTCTTACAGTGACGATGATGGTAAAACTTGGTCTGCACCAAAAGATATAACATACGGCATTCGTAAGGATTGGATGCACTTCTTAGGTACTGGCCCTGGTACAGGTATTGCCTTGCATTCAGGGCCTCACAAAGGGCGTCTTGTTATCCCTGCCTACACGACAAATAACGTATCCTATCTAAGTGGTTCTCAGTCTTCACGTGTCATTTACTCAGATGACCATGGTGAAACTTGGCATGCAGGGGAAGCTGTTAATGATAACCGTCCAGTAGGTAACCAAACAATTCACTCTTCAACCATGAATAATCCAGGTGCTCAAAATACGGAGTCAACCGTAGTTCAGTTGAATAATGGAGATCTCAAACTCTTCATGCGTGGATTGACAGGTGATCTTCAAGTTGCTACAAGTAAAGATGGTGGAGCAACTTGGGAAAAGGAAATCAAACGTTATCCAGAAGTGAAAGATGCCTATGTTCAAATGTCAGCTATTCATACGATGCATGATGGGAAAGAATACATTCTTCTTAGCAATGCTGCTGGGCCAGGTCGTGAACGTAAAAATGGTTTAGTCCATTTGGCTCGTGTCGAAGAAAATGGAGATCTGACTTGGCTTAAGCATAACCCTATTCAAAGTGGTAAGTTTGCCTACAATTCTATTCAAGATCTCGGGAATGGCGAATATGGATTGCTTTATGAGCATGCAGATAACAACCAAAACGAATATACCTTGTCTTATAAGAAATTTAATTGGGATTTCTTAAGCAAGGATATGGTTTCTCCAACCGAAGCAAAAGTTACACATGCAGTTCATATGGGGCAAGGCATTATTGCCATGGAATTTGATTCAGAAGTATTGGTCAATCAAGCACCAACTTTACAGCTTGCAAATGGTAAGACGGCTACGTTTATGACGCAGTATGACACAAAGACTCTATTGTTTACAGTAGATCCTGAGGATATTGGTCAAAAAGTTACAGGCTTAGCAGAAGGAGCTATCGAAAGTATGCATAATTTGCCTGTTTCAGTAGTTGGTTCTAAGATTACTCATGGTGTAAATGGAAGCGAAGCTGCGACAAATGAAGTTCCAGAATTTATAGGTGGAGTTAATGGTGAAGAAGGAGCAGTAACTGAAGAAGTTCCTGAATACACAGGCCCATTAGCGACAGCAGGAGAAGAAGCGCCAACAGTAGAAAAACCAGAATTTACGGGTGGAGTTAATGGCGAAGAAGGAGCAGTTGTGTCAGAAGTTCCTGAATATACAGGACCATTAGCGACAGAAGTAGAAGAAGCACCAACAGTAGAAAAGCCAGAATTTACAGGTGGAGTTAGTGGCGAGGAGGCTACAGTAACTGAAGAAACTCCTGAATACACTGGCTCCCTAGCAACAGTAGGAAAAGATCCAGCACCAACAGTAGAAAAGCCAGAATTTACAGGTGGAGTTAGTGACGAGGAGGCTACAGTAACTGAAGAAACTCCTAAATACATTGTTCCCGTACCAACAGTAGGAAAAGATCCAGCTCCAACAGTAGAAGAAACGGAATTCACAGGAGGGGTTAATGCGGTTGAAGCAGCGGTCCATGACCTTCCAGAATTCACAGGAGGCGTAAATGCAGTTCTAGCAGCTTCAAATGATGTTCCTGAATATACGGGAGGTGCTAATTTTGTCTTGGCAGCTTCAAATGAGGTTCCTGAATATACGGGAGGTGCTAATTTTGTCTTGGCGGCTTCAAATGAGGTTCCTGAATATACCGGAGGTGCTAATTTTGTCTTGGCAGCTTCAAATGACCTTCCTGAATATAAAGGAGGTGTCAATGGCGCTGAGGCAGCAGTCCATGAAGTGCCAGAGTACAAGGGAGAAACCAAACCAGTCTTAGTAGCTGCAAACGAAGGTCCAGCTAAGAAGTTATCTCTTGGACAAGATGCTACTTATCAAGCACCAGCGGCTAAACAAAACGAGCTACCAAATACTGGAAGTAAAGAAAACACAACCCTTATTTCTATAGGATTAGTGGCAGGTCTCTTATCTGTCTTGACATTAGGAAAGAAACGAAAAGAAGACTAGACTAGGTCTTGAATAAAATGAATTTAGCTCATTGTTAATGATAAAAGAGATGGCCCATTTGAAAGGTGGCTATCTCTTTTTATCATTTTAGGTACTAAGTGAATTGAAAATAAGGCTCTTTGTCAACTGTAAACCTTTACATCATTCAAGTATTTTGATATAGTTAAAGGAAGAAACCTTTTTTAAAGGGTTATAAATTGGGGGACAGGATGTCAAAGAAAAAGAATCTTCAAGTTTTAACGACTGGTGTTGCGCTAGCGATTGCATCTATCGGGACAACAGCTTTAGCACAAGAAACAAGAGTAAAAACTACTGCAGTAAATGAACCTGCGTATCGAGTTTTACAAAATGAAGAAAAGAAATCATCTGATTTAAAACCACAGCTTGATGCTCAAGAAGCTGTTACTAAAAAAGCAGAGACTGAAGTTAAAAACAATCAGTCTGAACTTGCTTTAAAAGAAAAAGCTGTTAAAGATGCTCAAGTAGCTGTAGTGAAAGCCACTCAAACAGTTAAAGATACAGAAGCAAAAAATAAACAAATCTTGAAGAATGCATCTAAAGCAGATGCCAACCGCGCTCAAGATATCAAATCAGCTGAGACAGACGTCAATACTAAAAATGACGCTGTCAAATTGGCTAAAGATAAATTAGCTTCAGCTACAGAACATGCTACTAATGTTGAAAACAAATTGCAATCAGCTCAAGCTGAATTGAAATCTGCTCAAGATAAATTGGCAAATACTGGTGTTGATACAGTAACAATTGCAGACTTGAGTCAATTCAAGAAAGATAAAGCCGAAGGCGACTCAGACTTCATGACTGACTCTGGTGCTACTGTTATTGAAAACTCTTCAACAAAAATCAGTGAAGCTGATAAAAAACGTAAAATTGATGCAGAACATTTAACTGATGAAGAATTACTTGAAGTTGCTCATTATAACCTTCAAGTTGTAAATGCAATCCGTAAACAACTAGGATTAAAAGAACTTGAATTGAATACTGGTTCAATGAAATCAGCTAAAAAGCAAGCTGAAAAATACTTACAACGTGATAAAACAATTTCCGAAGCAGGTCACTTAAAAGGTGATTACTTCGGTGAAAATGCTTCTAACTTAAGAGAAGCTACGACTATGTACGAATTGAAACAAACCGTTTATAATGCAGTAATGACAATGGCATTTGCTGATGCTCCATCTAAATGGTCTCACTTAACAAACATTGTAACATCATCATCAGACCTTGGCGTTTCTATTGCTAAATTCGGTGGTTACAACACATTAATTAACGTTGTTGGTATCTATTCTGGTGACAAACTTACTAAAGATACCGACACAGCATCCCTTGAAAAAGCTGTCAAAACAGCTAAATCAAACCTTGCTCAAGCTAAAACTGCATCAGAAAATGCTAAGAAAGCTTTGACAAAAGCTTCAACTGATTACGCAAGCGCACTCAGTTTGAAAACTAAAGCTGAGAAAGTTCTTGCTGACGCAATGGCAAAACCACTTCAAGCTCAAGTTGCTGCAAACAACCTACGTTTAGCAGAAACTGCTCTTGAAAATGCTAAAGCTCGTGAAGCTAAAGCAAAAAACGATGTAACTTCAGCTAAAGAAAAACTTAAAAAAAGTATTTCGAAATTAGCTACAGAAACAGAAAAGCTATCAAAACTTAAGGAACAGTACAAGAAACTTTTACAAACAGAAGCCCAAAATAAAGAAGCCTCTAAAGGTACTTGGATTCAAACTTCTGGTCGTTGGTGGTACAAACATAATAATGGTTCATATACAACTAATGGCTGGGATCAAATTAACGGAAAATGGTATCATTTTGACCGCTCAGGATGGATGCAGACAGGTTGGTTGAAATCAAGTGGTTCATGGTACTATCTTAATAATTCTGGAGCAATGCAGACTGGATGGGCTAAATCAGGCAATTCATGGTACTATTTGAATGATTCAGGAGCTATGCAGACTGGATGGTTGAAAACAGGTGGTTCATGGTACTATTTGAATGGTTCAGGCGCAATGCAAACAGGATGGTTGAAAACAGGTGGTTCATGGTATTACCTTAATAGCTCAGGTGCGATGCAAACAGGATGGTTCACAGTCTCAGGAAAATGGTATTATGCATACCGTTCAGGCGCTTTAGCAGTCAATACAACTACACCAGAAGGTTATAAGGTAAATTATAATGGTGAATGGGTAAAATAAGCACTTTTTACCAAGCTAAAAAATCTTCTTACGTTTGTAGGAAGATTTTTTGGATTCACAAAACTAGTTTAAAAGACTACGTTATTTAAACTAGTAATATAAAGGATATCTAGAAATCTATTTGGTCAACTTTTGTATTTTGAATATACCTCAGATGTTGACGATGTCTTGGTATATCTGATATTCACTTACATATTCTAACTTATTTTAACTAAGATAAAACTGTAGTGGATTGAAGAAAAGATAAGCTCGAGAAAGGACAAAATTTGTCCTTTCTTTTTTGATGTTCAGAGCGATAAAAATCCGTTTTTTTGAAGTTTTCGAAGTTTCGAAAACTAAAGGCATTGCGTTTGATAAGTTTGATGAGATTATTGGTCACTTTTCATTATAGATCTTATGGGACTTTTTTCTACAACAACATAATCTCCATAATATCCATAGGGGATTTACCTACTACAAATATTATAGATCCGAAAATAAGATCGAGCTGAAACTACTTTCAGAAACAGCTGTTCTATAAAATACTTTTGAAACTGAAATCTATTCTACTACAAAGTATTGAAAGCGCTTTAAAAATAATATATAATGAACTCATAAGAACAAAGAAAAGGAGGAAAGAGGATGCCACAGATTACTAAAGAAGCCTTGATTGCACAAATCAAAGATGGAATCATCGTTTCTTGTCAGGCCCTTCCTCACGAACCGCTTTATACAGAAGCGGGAGGAGTCATTCCCTTGCTGGTCAAAGCGGCTGAGCAAGGTGGAGCAGTCGGTATCCGAGCAAATAGTGTTCGTGATATCAAGGAAATCAAGGAGGTTACAAACCTTCCAATCATTGGGATAATAAAACGAGATTATCCACCGCAAGAACCCTTCATCACTGCTACTATGAAAGAAGTTGATGAGCTGGCAGAACTTGATATAGAGGTCATTGCTCTGGATTGTACCAAGCGTGAACGCTATGATGGTTTGGAGATTCAAGAGTTCATTCGTCAGGTTAAGGAAAAATATCCTAACCAGCTCTTGATGGCTGATACAAGTACTTTCGAGGAAGGATTGGCAGCCGTTGAAGCAGGAATTGACTTTGTCGGAACAACCTTATCAGGATATACATCTTACAGTCCTAAAGTGGATGGTCCCGATTTTGAATTAATCAAAAAACTCTGTGATGCTGGTGTAGATGTCATTGCAGAAGGGAAAATTCATACACCAGAACAAGCCAAACAAATCCTAGGATATGGAGTGCGAGGTATTGTTGTTGGTGGCGCTATTACTAGACCAAAAGAGATCACAGAACGCTTTGTTGCTGGTCTCAAATAACACAATCTCAAAACAGAGGAGAGTGGTGGATGCGTCGGATAAAATGAAAACGTATACAAACACAAAGAACTCATTATCCAATATGGATACGCTTATCAATTAGGAGAATACAAATGAAATTTA
>CAJZGT010000054.1 GCA_916048145.1 uncultured Streptococcus sp. | reverse complement strand
GTAGATTTTAGGTATTTACCTTGTCTACTTAAGAGGTATCATATCATCGAGATAAAGGTGATTTGTTTGTTCCTAAGAATTAGGTTTTAGGTTTGACTTGTGGTAACTTCTGGAAAAAGCTTGTCTAGGATTTTTGGAGTGATAGCTTGTCCAGGACCTTCAGCACAGTAGGTGTGAATATACATAGAGGGATTGAAGTTGAGCTCGATGCAAGTGCAATGAGGTTTTTCCTTGCTAGCAGGCTGAGTTCTATCTGGAATGATGAGGTCAACCCCGCAAGCCCAGGCCCCCATGCTAGTTGCCATAGCTGCTGCCAATTCTTGGTAAGAGGAATCTATTGTCTCAGTGACATCAATAGAGTCACCACCCGTAGAGATGTTGGAGTTACGGCGGAGATTGACCTTTTTCCCTTCTGGGAGAATATCATCAGGTGCATAACCTTGCTGAGTCAACATCAATTGTTCGATGTCTCCTAGCTTAATGATTTCCAGAGGTGAGCGGTGGTCACGGCCTCGCAATGGATTGGCATTTTTCTGAGCGACTAATTCACGAATGGTGTGTTTGCCATCACCGACAACATTAGCAGCGACACGAAGGAGGACAGCCTCACAACGCCCGTCCAGAATGAAGAAACGGTATTCGGTTCCTGGGATAAATTCTTCAACAAGAACAGCTGTATCTTCTGCAAAGGCAATCTCGAGAGCTTTCTTATAGTTATCAAGGCTGGCAGGCTCTTGGAAAATGGAAATGCCCAGACCGAAGTTGGTTGATTTTGGTTTAACCACAATTTGTTTGCCCTTGATAAGAGGATAGTAGGCTAGACCTTGTTCTAGACTGGTAAATTCGTCGCCGGCAGGGACAGGGAAGCCAGCATCAGCCAGGATTTTTTTGGTCACGGTTTTATTAGCCATGGCAAGAGGAACTACATAGTTGTCTTTTGAGGTCATGTTACCATTTTTGACGTACTCAACATGATCTTTATGCCAGAGTTTAAGGAATTGATCCTGCTCATCTAGGATTTCAAAATGAAGCCCTTTTTGAATGGCATCAAAGAGCAGCATCTGGGTAGAAAGTTCCATCTCCTCATAACCCTTAAGGGCATAGTGGGCAGTCCAGTCGTAATCATGATAGGCAAGCGCCTTGTCAAGGGCAAAGTCAGAAAGGGACTTGTCTTTGATATGAGGAAGAAGTTGAGCAGCTAGTGTCTGACTGGAATCTGAAAAGGCATCTTTAACTTGTTTGACCAGACCTCGATGATAGTCACCAAGCCCAAAATGTTGCACCAGTTGGTCTAGAGCTGTCGTAATGTTCTGAGTTTCAGCTTCAGAAGGTAGAGGTTCTAAAGGATGAGAGAGGGCAATTTTTTCATTCAGCGCGTGACCTTGAGCCAGAGCCTGATCAACATTTTCAGGGGTATCCAGCCAGAGGAAGGCTAGAAGGAGTAGGTGTACGGTATCCATGGTAGTTTGGCTAATACCGATACGCTCAAAGGGGTTGAGGTCGAAGTTACGGAATTCTAGGTAGGTGATTCCCTTGTCAAGGAAGGAGCGATTAACCTTTTGTCCACGGAAACGAACAGCCGAGTAAAATTCCTTTTCCGCAATCAAATCACCTTGTTCGATATAGTTTTCGATGGCAGAGACATAGTCTTCTAGGCTTGCAAAAGATACTTGTATTTCTTCCTTATTGACATAACCATGGTCGCTGTTTCGGAAGGAACGCACGAGTTCTGGCACTTCTTGGTCGAAGAAGCCTTGCTCAGCAACAGGTGCAGCACCAAAGAGATAGGTAATCACCCAACGATAGCGCAAATAGTTCTGAGCCAGCTTGAGATAGAGGGCGTTTTTGAAAGCAATTATATCAATCTGGTCACTTTCTTGGAATAGGGCTTCAACCAAATCTTTCCCTAGTTCCATATTATAGTGGATACCTGAGATAGCTTGTAGTTTAGTTCCGTATTTTTCGGCTAGGTAGTTACGATAATGGCGTTCAAATTCATTTTCCAGTTGGGCAACTTGGATTTCTTGGGCGTTGATACGAGGAGGCATGGACAAGGGCCAGAGAAGTTCATCTTTACTGATGGAACGTCCAGCTACATCGGTAATGGCTCCAAGAAATCGACGAGCCTCAGTGGTAGATTTAGCAACTGGTGTGATGAGTTCCATCTGAAACTCACAAAAATCTGTTTGAATATAAGGGTGGAAACTTCGAGCTCCTAGGCAGGAAGGGTGAGGCGTATGTGCTAATTTTCCCTGTCTATCGACACGAAGACTTTCGCGTTCAATTCCAAAGTTAGCTTGAAGGATAGGGCTAGTAGGCTCCAGCTTTTGAAGCAGTTGATTTATAGTCATAGAGTCACCTTTTCATCTAATGTAAGTAATAGTATATTATAATAGGGCAAAGAAAACAACTTTCCGCTACGGTTAAGGGGAATTTTCGAATGTTTTAGATAAGAATTCTTAAAACCAGTTGCTTTTTAGCTCTATTATATGCAAAAATTGTAAAATACCCACCGATTTTTATGTAAAATGTTATTTCTCTTGCAATTTAAATCAAATTAGCCTATACTAATGACGTATATATGAGAACGAAAGAATCCCTAGGGTCGGCACTGCACCCATAAAATGAGACACAAGAAAACACTCCTGTTGTGGTAAACTAGAAACAGGGGTGTTTTGTTATGGTCAAAAAGCATATTCAGTAGAAACTAAGCTAGCCTGTATCGAAATGAAGAAGGCAGGCAAATCAAATAAAGTTATCATGGATACCCTCAGCATCAAAAATGCTAGTCAGGCCAAGACCTGGTAGCGATGGTATCAGAATGATGAATTGTACCGTTTCCACCAACCCGTGGGGAAACAATATACTTATGGTAATGGGATGAAACAGTTATCTGAAGTGGAACAGTTACGATTGCAGGTAGAATTACTAAAAAAGTATCAGAGCTTGATAAGAGAATCGACAAAGTAAGTCTTATCAAGCTAGTAGAAGAGTATAAGAAAACGTTCCCTGTATCTATTATTTTAGAATGTTTCGGCGTCAAACGCTCCACCTTTTATCGCTGGAAACAGGAGTGTAAGAATTCTCAGAAAAGAGGCGAAATAGCAGATAAAATCGAACAACTCTGTATAGAAAATCACTTTATTTACGGCTATCGAACCATCACTCGCTTACTAAAGAAAGTTTATAACCTCGTCGTTAATCGCAAGAAGGTCTATCGTATCATGAAGGAAAAGGGCTACCTTTGCCGTGCCCGTCCCAAGAAGGAACCTAAATTAGGGAAGCCTTACCATGTAACAGACAATAAGCTGGATCGTGATTTTCAAGCAGACAAGCCTATGGAGAAGCTTGTCACAGATATTACTTATTTATACTTAGGTAAATGTAAGCTATACTTGTCCTCTATCATGGATCTTTATAATCGTGAGATTGTGGCTTATACCATCTCAGATTGTCAGGATACGGACTTTGTGTTGGACACGCTCCATCAATTGGAATTACCTCAAGGAGCGATCTTACACAGTGATCAGGGATCGGTTTACACCTCAAAAGCTTACTATCAGGCTTGTGTAGAAAAAGGCATCACCCGCTCCATGTCCCGTAAGGGAACACCAGCAGATAATGCCTGTATCGAATGGTTTCATTCCGTCCTAAAGTCTGAAACCTTCTATCTCCATAAGTGAAGAAACATAACTGGAGATAGTATAACAGATATTGTCAAAAATTACATCATATTTTATAATGAAACTAGAATTCAACAAAAATTGAATGACCAGTCCCCTGTAGAGTACAGAGAATTGGTCGTAGAAGGGGTCCAGCAACCGAAGGGCGCTAGCCTTCAAATTTTCCTCCCAAAATGTGTCCAAAATATTGATAGAATTCCAGTTTTTGATAAGTCCGTTTAAAAAGACGAATCATCTTCTATTATATATTATTTTCTAAGTCAAAAATGATATAATAAAATGCAGAAACGGTTATATGAGGACTTTGTCAAGATTTTTTGGAAAATCCAGATGTTGTTTTTTTTCTCTACCTATTTTTCTAAAACTGGGGAAAATCTGATATAATAAGCTTTGTAGGTGTATTATATTAATACTTACAGAACCGAACTATTCCCCTATTTAAGAAATATTGATTCAAATTTTATGAAATCAATCAGTAAATATCGTTCATAAAAACCTTGATATTACGCTATTTTTAGTCCAACTGAAACTCATACTTTCCAAACCAGGTCTTAAGAAAGCTCGTAAAGCATCACAATTCTCAAAACGTTAAGAACCAGCTACAATACAGCATTTACAACACTTCATGGTTCACACCATTACTTTTTAAGATTGCGATAAGCAATCTCTCCAACAGCCATTGGAATGACATTTGAAGTGTTGACATAAATTTGAGTTGTGCCTGTCTCACTATGTGTTAGAGCCTCAGAAATAGCTTCAATAGATGTTCCAGCCGTTGCCCCTGTATGTCGTAATTTATGAGGTGTAGCGTGTGCTAACTCTTTGTGACGTTTTCGAATGCTTTTCATTTTGTTATTTAGGTAATCAGAGTGGAGAGGTTTGTTTATGTTTTCCTTTGTATCTATATAGGTAAAGACAAATTGTTCTGGATTGCTGATGATACCGAACTGTGCTAGTTCGTATTTTTGTTGTTTTTTCCAAGAGGTATGAAGTTGAAGTAAGTCATTAGAAATAGAGAAAATGGGAAATATTTCCATAATAAAACGCATATTATCAAGGTTGTTCATTCAATCCTTGATATTATGCGTTTTTCTGATTTTAAAGCCTGATTGCTCAGTCTCTTTATAGTCTGTTTGATTATTAAATCGTTATTAAAATTCAATGGAGATTCGTCATTATGAGTAATAATAGTTCTTCCAGAAGTTATAGATTCCACTTTATCCCATTAGATAGTGTGTTCTAAATTCACTATATCTTGTTAGGTTTTAGGGAGAATCATTGATAACAGACTGTTGCAAATCTAGTTAGCTATATGATTTATACTTATTTACTTTTCTAGTAACCAATCTATGATATTTTTTTTCTCAATTCCATTGTAATTTGCTGTTGGCTGAATTGTATCCATTGTTAATAGATATTTTGGGAATTGATCTTTAATGGCTTCTAGTGGTCTAAGTTCTCTTTCTAGTGTTTCTGGAGCAAGTGTTGTTTCACTGACCTGATAATAAGCGTAGTGACCAAGATCAGTTACAACAACAAAATCAACCTCATATTTATCTAAATTACCAACATATACTTGTGAATATCTACGTCTCAATTCCAAATAGACAATATTTTCCAAGATATGGCCAATATCTTCTTTGTGGTCTGGTAATAAGAGGTGTCGTAAACCTAAATCAACGGGATAATATTTTTCTAAGCGTTGCAGTAATGCTCTGCCTTTTACATCAAAACGTGGAACGGAATAAAAAAGTAAACTGTCTGTCAAAGTCGTCAAATAATTTTCCAAAGTATTGTGGGATATTGAAACATTTTGGCTGACAAGGGTATTGCGAATCTTATTTGTTGATATTAAGCTACCTGTACTACTGAGAAGGGTTCGGACAATGCGCTCAATAATAGTAGGATTTGGATTTCCCAATCTAGTGACAATATCATTTAACAGTATTGAGTTATATATTCCTCTGAGATAATCAATTTTTTCAGCGTAAGATGATGTTTGCAATAAGTAAGGGAAAGCACTAAAGAGATAATTGTTAAAAATTTCTGTTGTATTCAGATTCTCTGAGAGAGATTGACCTGATAGATATTCTTCAAATGACAAAGGAAGAACCTCTATCTCAACATACCGACCAGTCAAGTTTGTAGCTAATTGGCTACTCATAAAGTAGGCGTTTGATCCAGTCAAATAGAGGTCAACATTTGGCAAGATGAATAGACTATCTGCTACCAGTTCAAATTTTTCAACATGTTGAATTTCATCTAAAAAGATATAGTATGTTTTTTCCTCAACTAATCTTTCTTTTATATAAGCGAATAATGTTTGAAAATCTCGCAGGTCATAATAACTCAGATCTTCAAAATTGATGGATATGATTTGATCCTCGTCTACTCCAGTTGCTAGTAACTCCTCTTTATAGAGTTGAAAGAGAACAGATTTACCAGCTCGTCTAACTCCACTCACAACTTTGATGATTGGCCGATTACGATGTCTTCTTAAAAAGTCTAAATAATGTGGTCTTTTAATATAGTTCATAATAGTTACCTCAAAGATAGTATAATACAAATAGAAATTATTTTCAAATATTTAGAAATAATGTTTAATTTGTTCGATTAATTTCAATTTATTAGAAATAATATCTAGGGCTATTTAAATATCTTCAGGATAGAAAAAGAAATTGCACTGGCACGAAGAAATTGTACATCATCTTTGTGATACAGTATTTCGTATTTCTCAATTACATAAGCTCCGAAAATAAAAAGTTCAATAATCATTCTATTTTATATATACTAAGATGTCCATAGAAATTTATGTATGTTTTTTGATTTATATATAGAAAAAGAGAAGACCACTGGTCTTCTCTTTGGGGGAACTAGAATCATTGAAAAGAATTAAGTAAAGATTTTAATTAGTCTTTGAAATTCTTTTGGAAGATGAGTAGAGACAATACTGAAGTAATAGCAGCCAAGAATAAGAAGGCATTTACTTCTTGTTCTCCAGTTTCTGGGAGTTGTTTTTCCTTGTCTTGTTTAACTGTAGTAGCAACAGGTGCTTTTTCATCTTTTCTTGGTGAATCTTCTGTTACAACTGCAGGAGCTGGTTTTTCAGTTTCTCTAGGTAGAACATACTCAGGGAGAGTAACAACTGGTGGCGCCTCTGTTCCTACAGAACTTTGTTTCGTTCCAACCTCAATTACTCGATCTAGAGCTGGAGTTGATTTGGTTTGGACTACCTTGCGATTGCTACCATCTACTTCGACATACTCAATTAGCAGGCCGTCTTTACCTTCTGCTAGAACTTTCTCTTTTCCTTTATCTAAGTTTGGATTTTCGTGACGGATAGTCTTGAATGGTACTGCCTTCTTGACAATATCCAAGCTTGGAAGTTTAAAGACAAGGTCCTTAATCCCCTCTTCAGGACTTGAAGAAGTAATTGGTTTTTCAGGTTCTTTTGGTAGAAGGTACTCAGGAAGAGTCACAACTGGTGGAGTATCTGTTCCTATAGAACTTTGTTTAGTTCCAACCTCGATTACTCGGTCTAAAGCTGGAGTTGATTTGGTTTGGACTACCTTGCGATTGCCACCATCTACTTCGATGTACTCAACTAACAAACCGTCTTTCCCTTCTGCTAGAACTTTCTCTTTCCCTTTGTCTAGTTGTGGATTTTCGTGACGGATAGTCTTGAATGGTACTGCCTTCTTGACAATATCCAAACTTGGGAGTTGGAAGACAAGCTCTTTAACCCCTTCTTCAGGACTTGAAGAAGTAATTGGTTTTTCAGGTTCTTTTGGTAGAAGGTACTCAGGAAGAGTCACAACTGGTGGAGTATCTGTTCCTACAGAGCTTTGTTTCGTTCCAACTTCAATCACTCGGTCTAGAGCTGGAGTTGATTCAGTTTGAACTACTTTACGATTGCTGCCATCTACTTCGACATACTCGATTATAGCACCATCTTTCCCTTCTGCTAGAACTTTCTCTTTTCCTTTGTCTAAGTTTGGCTTTTCGCGACGGATAGTCTTGAATGGCACTGCCTTCTTAACAATATCCAAACTTGGGAGTTGGAAGACAAGCTCTTTAATCCCTTCTTCAGGATTTGAAGAAGTAATTGGTTTTTCAGGCTGTTTTGGTTCAACTGGTTGTTCTGGTTGGCTAGGTTGCAATTGCTTGATTTGTTCAAGAGCGTTGTTGAGGGCTTTATTGACGTCTTCTTGAGTCTTCGCTTCTTGGATAGTTGCGATTGCTTTATCAGTAATTTCAACTAATTTTTTCTTAGCATCGTTGTTAGTACCAAGTTCAGCTACTTTTTTCTCAATAGCTTCAGTCAAGCTAGCCATAGCCTTATCATAATTGATTTCAGGCTGCTCAGGCTGTTTTGGTTCAACTGGTTGTTCTGGTTGGCTAGGTTGCAATTGCTTGATTTGTTCAAGAGCGTTGTTGAGGGCTTTATTGACGTCTTCTTGAGTCTTCGCTTCTTGGATAGCTGCGATTGCTTTATCAGTAATTTCAACTAATTTCTTCTTAGCATCGTTGTTAGTACCGAGTTCAGCCACTTTTTTCTCGATAGCTTCAGTCAGGCTAGCCAT
>CAJZGT010000053.1 GCA_916048145.1 uncultured Streptococcus sp. | reverse complement strand
ATAACTCCCCCTGAAATTTATTTTAATTATGCAAATTTCACGTATTTTTGGTGCTAAGACAACGATCCTGAGAGCTTTTCAGACTTTTTTGCATACAACACATCAGTAGAAACCCCTAGAGGCGCAAAAGATTTGGGCGTTTTTTAGATGCTTTCCTAAAAGAAAGCAACTTTCCGAAAAATTGGTCTTTTTCGGAAAGTTGTCTATTTGTCAAAATATGGCAGAACTCGTGATTGTAACTCTTTTAAAAGGATTACATACTCTTCAAGCTGGTCAGATGTGTAGTTTTTAATAACCCAATAATCACGTGAATACTTTTTGTCAGTAAAGTCATTTCTCCAAATTTCTTTTAGACCATCTGGAGCTAAATCAATTGTAGTCGCACCTTGTCCAATCTCTTCAAGTGCTTTTTCTGTTTCTTTTTTTGTCCAAGTTTTCTGAACATGATAACGCCAACTTGTCTGACCGCAATCTGCAAATATGGAGACTTTTAATTCCTCTACCTCTTTAAGTAGTTGTTCTTTTGTTGTCATAAATACGACCTATCAGGCTGTTCAGCCTGCCTTTCTTCTTTTATGCTTATATTATACGAAACCACGAATTAAAAAACTAACTATTTTTTAATTTATCCATTTAACCCAAAACGTCTTAAAACGTTGATATTATCGAGTTTTTGTTATATCATTTTTTTACAAATAATTAGCAAACTAACTTTTTTAGGAGTTTTATATGGAAATTACTTTTAATTTAGACAAGCTACGGGGGATAGACTTCATACGACCATTAGATTGGAAAAGTCTCGAAAAACTACATAATGATGTAAACAGAGAAAATTGGGAGATGTTTTTTAGACCCTCTGAACTAGAAAAAGTATTTACAAGCACTTTAAAAATCACATCTAGAGATTTAAGAGAATTCCTTGATGATGTTTTTGGAATAAGCATGTCAGTAGATTCCACTAATAATCGTAATCAGCTGAATGCTATAATTAAAAAATATGCTCCAACAAAAAGAGGCCATCGAACTATATTAAATTACTATCAATTTCGTGATTTAATCTTATCAGATGATTTTAATAGGTTTGTACTAAGAAAGCAAGATGAATCAAAATCAAATAATAAACGCTTAATGTACGAGGAACTTATGTACTTACAAGTGAATAAGTTCAAGGAATCGAACTTGTATCAAGAACAAAAAAAGAAAGATACTATATACTATGCGAGCGCATTGTCTCTTGTAGAAGGATTTGACCAAGTTCTAAAACAATACTACTCAATGTTTTTAGACCTCTGGCATATTCAACAAGTTGATTATAGATATATAGAAGCTCCAGCTGAAACAAAACAAATGTTAGATATTATATCTTATCGATTTAGACAAAAATCTCCGTTAGTTTATAAGTTTGATTCCCGTGACGACGTGTACAATACAGACAAAAATCAAATTATTGAATGGTTCTTAAGAGACGTGGAAAGATGGGCAAATAATGAAATAAAATAGTCTACTTCACCAATTTTCTGCATGTTTCATGATATAATATAAACATGCAGAAAGTCACGGAAGTAGGGAAATTCTCCCAAGAAATCATTACTGAGTTTGGTCTCTCATATAATGAAAATGACCCAATTATTTTGGCGAAAAATCGTAAAAAGCATATGCTGAAACGACACGGGGACGAGTTCGCCGATTTTGAAAAAACGTACAGTCAAATTCCAGATATTTTAACAACCCCAGATTATGTAGGGTTACACCCTGACGGAAAATCTTTACAATTTGTAAAATTGCTCGAAGAGAATACTCTAGTTGCTGTTCGTCTTGACCCTAAAAATGGAAGTGTTCGCACCATGTACCCATTAACGGACAATAAACTCAAGAATTATCTGGACGCCAAAAGAATGCGGAAAATGTAGATTTTCTTGATAAAAAGGACGAAAAAGTAACTTTTTTTTGTATTTTTTATATCTCTGTGATATACTTTAAGTAAGTGAGAAAAAGGAAAATAATAAGGACGGAACAGGCAGCCGTCACGCCCTCGTGGTCTTAAAGAGATGTGGGAAGGTCACCCCACTATTATTTTCTTTTAATCTTTTAATAAAAAAATAACCCCTACGGCGGTAGGGGTTATTTTTTTATTATGGCTTGAAGCATAATCACTTGACTTTTATCTAACTGTATGCTAGAATATATATATCTAGTTATTAACTAGACTGTAACTAGCACAATTTATATTGCTAGTATATCTGAAAAAAATATTAATTTACCGGAGGTCAAATTTATGTCGGTTACGTATAGCGTTGCTCTCCCTGTCGTAGGGATTGATATTTGCTCGGCAAAAGAGGTGCTGGATGCTCACTTAGAGAAAGCTAACGAAGTAGGTTCTGTATACTTCAGCACAAGTAACAGAATGGATCCTAAAAAACTTACAAAAGTAAGTAAAATATTGCTTGTGAGTAAAGAATTTACTTATATTGCTGATTTGGTACTTTACCAATTTTTTAATAAAAAATCAGCTCCTTTGGATGCTGCTATTTATGCTCCAAGCCTATTTGCAGACGATCAAGATTATCACTGGCTGAAACTTAAAAATATCAGAGAAATCAGCTTGGATGAATTGAATACTTTTCAAATGATAAACAAGGAAGCTCAAGAAAAATACAATGGTGTTGGGAACTATGTCGAAAATACAGGGCGCTTGCAAGTGTTCTATGCAAAAAAAACAAGCTAATTATAATCAACAACTAGAAAAGAGCATTTCGTGTAAACGAGATGCTTTTTTATCTGTAAAATTTGTAGCCTATTAAACTAGAAACTCGGCTTCTCGATGGCTCGAATCAAGTTTTCCCTATCATACTTTGATTTACCCATGATTTTCTGTTACTCTAGTAATAGATAAAATTACAAGGTGAAATCATGACAAAATTAGAGAAAAAATATGACGAATTAGAGGGTTTTTGGTCTCCTGCCGTTCGATTATATATAGACTATTTTTTTACTACAAATAAAAGGGACTTGTATAGCTATCGCAAATTAAATAGTTTGAAAAAATTCCTCGATTTCTACGCAGGTAACCATCTAAAAAAGTCCACCAATGAATTAACCATGGATGATTTAGAGCAAACACCTGTAGAAGTTGTTGCAGATTATGTCAACTCTTTAGAGCTAAAACCAGACGGTAAAAAACGATTTATTAGTGTCTTAAACTCATTCTGGAACTACTACACTGTTGTATCCTTCTCAGGTGATAGAAAAGCCCCACACTTCTACCGCAATGTTATGGACGAATGGATCAATGAGTATGGCATACTTTCTCTTTTTACATCAAAAAGAGGAGCAGGGAACACAGTACGAGTAGTTCATTATGATTTGCCACATATGCTATACTTTTTTGATGAAATTGATAAGAATGAGAAACCTACGAGTCCCTATGACTTCTTCCTTGATCTTGATGAAGAAGCAGGATCATCTAAATTGCTGAAAAATAAAGACAGGGATTTAGCAATCATCGCTTTACTTGCTGGAACTGGAGTTGATCTTGAACAATTAGCGCAAACTACTTATAGAGATATTGACTTACACAAACAGACGCTAATAGTTACATCTCCTAAAGGTGAACGAATTAAGAAACCTATTTTAAGTGAATTTATCCACTATATCTCACCGTACATCAAAGAAAGAGAGAAAATAGCATCTACTAATGCTAGTGATTCTCTATTTCTCGACTTCAAAAGAAGACCACTAACTGCTCCAAAAATATCAGGAGTAATAAGTAGGATAGAGCGCATTTTTGAAAAATCTTTATCCGCAGCCATTTTAAAACAGACTCATTCGTGCATTCTACTTGAGAAAAACAAGGATTTTTTGGATCTAATTCAAAGAGAAAAGTAAAATGCAGCCAAATTCATGCACTTTTTCTCATATATTCCGAACTTTTCATGTTTTTGGTAGCTATGCTGCTACTTTTAGCGTCCAAAACCCCTCATTTCTGCTACTTTTAACCCTCATTATCGCTACTTTTAAAAACAAAAGCCTATACCTATGCGATTTATGGACTATAAAAAAGTGTCCGACTATTACTATCACTGTTAAAAAAGAGGAGGAGAAATAAAAGGAACTTATCCTATCATACTTTGATTTAATCATATTTTTCTGTTATCCTAGTAGTATATAAAAAGAGAAGTTGAAAATACATTATGAATAAATTAGAAAAGAATTATCAAGAACTGGAGCATCTTTTATCTCCAGATATTCAATTATATCTGGATTACTTCTTCACTACTAATAAGAGAAATACTTCTAGTTACTACAAATTGCTGGAGCTGAAAAAGTTTCTGGAATTTTATGCTGACAAGCATCTAAATAAATCAATCAGTGAAATAACTATGGAGGACTTAGAGCAGACACCATTAGAATTAGTAAATGATTACATCTTATCTTTAAGACTTCGTGCTAATGGGAAAAAACAAGTATTTAAGATTTTAAATGGATTCTGGCACTACTACACCGTAGCATCATTCTCACTTGAGAAACAAGCACCTCACTTCTACCGTAACGTGATGAATGAGTGGGACGTAGTTTATGGAGTCGCTTCCCTTTCATCACCTATTAAGCCTAAATCGAGCGATAGCTATGTAGAAAGTTATGATTTACAAGAAATGTTAGACTATCTGGAAATGATTGATAATTCTCTTGTGACCTACTTCTCCACCCAAGCTAAAGCAGATAATTGGGAGAGAAATAAAGAAAGGGATCTAGCTATTGTTGCCTTGCTTGCTGGGACTGGAGTAGATATTGAGCAGTTAGCACAAACTAGTTACCGAGATATAGACCTACGAAAAAGAACATTGACGGTTGTTAGCCACAGAGGAGAACACATTCAAAAATCTATCATTAAGGAATTTATCCCCTATATCGCACCATACGTTAAGGAACGTAATAAATGGTATAGTGCTGATGCTACTATCGGCTCACTCTTCTTGAACTACAAGAAACAACCACTATCTTCACAAGGTATTGCATCCGTGATCCATAGAATTTCCACGGTTGCTAATAAACCTTTATCAGCTCTCATTCTAAAGCAGACACACAAGGATCTTTTGGAACTAGTCCAAAGACAAAAATAATATGTAACCACGTACTTTTTTCTCATATATGAGAGTTTTTGTAGATTTTCGTACCTTTTTCTCATGTATTACAAGATCCTCTATCCCCCTTTTGTTATTTTAATTCAATTTTTCAATAAATAAAAAAGAGAGACTTAAATAGTACTCTCTTTTTTTAATTTCATTATCGGATATAGAGTGACATGAAAAAATCATTGTGAGGTATATTGTAGTATTGTTTTGTAATCTCTGAAGAGAATACTAAGCCAACTCTTTCGTATTCGTCCTTGTATCTATCATAGAGTTTTTCAAAATAGTCATGGTTGCTAACGTCACCATAATTTAATTTTATAAGTGGCATTTTTTCCTCATCAAAATAATCATCTAGGTAAGTCAAAATTAAAGAGAATGGACTGTCATTATCTTCTACCAATTCAACAGAAACAATATCGTAAGGCATGATACGTTCTGTCATACACTTCTCTAATAATCTTTCGTTTTCTTGACGTTCATCAATCACTATATCGTGCATGATAGCTTCTGAGATTTGAGATAGAGCATTGACCTCTGGAAGTGCAAACAAGGTCACGTTACTCTCTTGTGTTTTCTCGTAGTAAGAAAAGCCACTATCTCCAAAAGGTACGGTATATAAATTATCAATAAAATTCATAATACGCATATGCAGGCGGTTGTCTTTTGGCTCTGAAATATTATCAAAGACAAAGAAGATTGTATCTCCTCGATAATACTTCTCTTCAAAATATCCCAATATCTTTCCGAGCAGCTTGAAGTGAGGCTCTGTATTCCTGTCATACTCAATAAAATACCTCTGACCTCGAACGAAGATCACTGCATCTGGTACAAGTGATATAAGTTTTCTATTAAACGGGAAAAAGTAAGTGACGTTCAATTCTCTAGGTGATAAATCTGTGCACTGTTCAACGATTAGTCTTCCGATTTTCAGCGCTAATCTTCTTGTATGATAATCATGTAGATGTATTTTTCTGATGCCATCTTTTCCGCCAGACATTTTGTTTATCTTGAGGCTATAATGCGAACCTTTAAATTCTGTTACCTTTGTCAATTCAATAAGGCCTGGAATCTCATGCATGATATCTAACAACCATTCAGCAAATCCTTTAGTGACATACATAAATTTAGTCTTGCCGATTCTGTAGTTATCTTCAAAATGACTCAGTGGCATATTTCTATTTCCTATGAACGAATATAGTGTTCTGTTATTTAATTCTTTACCTGTGAGAATGAAGTACTGATCTAGGACCATTTCTCTTGAAAAATACTTTAAGCGAATTAAATGATACATGAGTAAGATTGTATCTCTTGTAAAATATATCCTTTCGCTATTGGGGGTTGGCAAATAATAAGCCACCGCATCTTTTGGGATATTCTCTATTTTTTCTTTGCTTTTTCTTTGTTTTCTTTTAGCGTTCATAAATCATTTTCTCTTCTCTATTTTTGTCAAGTATCCTTCTTTCACTTTTTCATATATTTGTATTTCAGACCAATCTTCTTTACGAAATAAATCAGCAATTCTTTTTTCCTCTTCGATAATATTCCCATTGTTTTTCTTTATTTCATATAGATAGACTGTTTCTGATATATAGAGTGTTAATTCTTGACTACTATGATTTACTTCAAACTGCAAAAAAATAGGATAATCATTATAGACCATATGTTTTTTACCTTCGGGTCCTAAAAACTGTTTATATGAGACTAATCTAAGTTTAGTTTGAATACTCTCTATAAAACGTTCAAATTGATTATTAGTATTATTCTCGTAAAGTTCAGTTGCATATTCTGATATAGCTGCAATATCTGAGTATGAGATAGTTACACTCTCTTGTGAGTATATATTATGTATTATCTCTAATATTCCAAAAACAACTTTTAATTCATTTTTAGATAAAGTGCCTAAGTAAAGATAATTAAGCAAATAGCTATTATGATGTATAGCTGCTATATACTCTTTTTGATCTTTTTTTAATTTTGACATTGATTGTACGCTCCTTTTTTTGTTTCTTATATATATTTTATCACGCCTCATTTTACATTCAAAGCTATCATAGCCCAAATCGGACTATGATAGCCGAAAACGGTTTCTTCTCAAAAATCAACTCATTTTTAGCAGCTACAGCACGTTCAATTTATAGTTCAAATTTTAATCATATTCTAAAACATAGTGAAAGTAGAGGTAATACCCCTATAAAGTCACGTTGTTTTAAAATCAACTCCACACTTACAGGGACGTGGGTTTTCGGTTCTTCTTTTGAACCACTATGTTTCTCGACCTAAAAAACGATTAACCACCTCATTCCTATTTCGTTATAAATCAAGCAATATCAAGGAGTTACAACAGCATTTTTTACCTAAGACGTTTCTCAATCTAGAAAATAATTAACCACCTCAGTTTAATATTGCTATAAAGCTAGTAGCACCAACGAGTTAATAAACTCTTTTTTAATCTCTATCTTTCTCAAAGAAAAAGGGCTGCATACGCAAGCCCCAACTCTTAATATAAGTTCAAATTACAAAAAATCATAGATATCTGTCTGATGTGATGCTTTCTCTGCTTCTATGATTACCTCTGCAGTGGTTGGCATCCGTCTATCCCTAATTACCATCTCATACCCGATAACTTTTCGTCCTTTTTTTACAGTTGTTAAATCTATATCAGCGTTGAATTTCATTTCTAATTCTTCGCATGCCACCATGAGAGCATTCCTCTTAAACAAACCTGCAGGCCATGACTTCTCTTCACCCAAGAACCAATCTTGCCACTCCTCTAAACTTCCCTTAATGGTTGTATATTCTCGATTTCCTAAGCGATATGCTTCCCAAAGTTTCATCAAGATCAAAGAATACTTTGATTTCACATTTCCTAACTCATCCAAATGGAAAGAGTAGTAGTTTCGTTTTAACTCAAAAACTAAAGGTCCAGCATCTTCAGAGAATTTAAACTCTACAAGGCCATCCTCAATAAATCTTATTCTGCTGAAAAGTTGAGTCATGATTATTGATCGTCTACCGTCAGGCAATGTTTCAGGAATATATAGAGCGGTATTCTCGTTAAGTCTCGAAAAAGCTTCTGCAATCCGTCTATAATTTTGACCGTTTTTAGTTAAGCCAAAGTGCTTCATAATGTCAAGGCTATGAACCGTAAAGACATCACCAACTCTACTATCTTTCGTTACAGATGAAAAACAGTAGTCTAAAACCTTGTGTTCAAAAGCTTTTAAATTACCAAAAGCTTTGGCCAAGTCATTCGCCTGGACAACTAAATAATTTTGACGAGAAGCTAGTTCTTCATAGATTTTACTGGATTTTCTATTTGATACCATCTTGTTTACCTTTTACTATGTTTCCTATTATGCTATATTCTATCAATTTTTAAATTTATAGTCAATAATGGGGTACAAAATAGTCATTAATGGGGTACAAAATAGTCATTAATGGGGTAC
>CAJZGT010000052.1 GCA_916048145.1 uncultured Streptococcus sp. | reverse complement strand
TTAAAAATGGCTTTGATGAAGAAAAGATTATTTTAAATGATGTTTCCTTAGAAATCTTTGAACAGGACTTTATCACGATTTTAGGTGGAAATGGTGCTGGTAAATCGACCCTCTTTAACACTATTGCAGGAACCTTGTCATTAACCAGTGGAACTATTCGTATCTTGGGTGAAGATGTTACTAAGTTTTCACCAGAAAAGCGGGCCAAGTATCTGTCTCGTGTCTTCCAAGATCCGAAGATGGGGACAGCTCCTCGTATGACGGTCGCTGAAAATCTTTTAATTGCCAAGTTTCGTGGTGAAAAACGTGGACTGTTTCCGAGACGACTGGCTAGCTACAAGGATGAATTTCAGGCTATCATTGAAAAAGTAGGAAATGGTCTTGAGAAACACTTGAATACACCGATTGAGTTCTTATCAGGTGGGCAAAGACAGGCTTTGAGTCTCTTGATGGCAACCTTGAAGCGACCTGAATTACTCCTATTAGATGAGCATACTGCGGCCCTTGATCCAAAGACCAGTGTATCCTTGATGGAATTGACAGACGAATTTGTCAAGAAAGGTCAGCTGACAGCTCTTATGATTACCCACCATATGGAAGATGCTCTTAAATACGGCAATCGTCTGATTGTAATGAAGGAAGGTCGTATAATTCAAGATCTTAATAATGAAGAAAAAGCCAAGATGAAAATCTCAGACTACTATCAATTATTTGAATAGATAAACTTTATTTTCATTAAAAAATAGAGAAGAAAAACTTAGAAGCATTAAAGTGTTTCTGAGTTTTTTAACTTTCTTTTCTATCTAGAAAAATAAGGCAAAGAGAATTACGGAAAGCGTATGAAATGGTTTACTTTTTTTCAGAAATAAGCTATACTAGTTTACGTGAAACTATGATAAGATGGAGGTATTGTGTATGGTTGACAAACAAGTCATTGAAGAAATCAAAAACAATGCCAACATTGTGGAAGTCATAGGTGATGTGATTTCTTTGCAGAAGGCTGGACGGAACTATTTAGGGCTCTGTCCTTTTCATGGTGAAAAGACTCCTTCTTTCAACGTTGTGGAAGATAAGCAGTTTTATCACTGTTTTGGTTGTGGGCGCTCAGGAGATGTTTTTAAGTTCATCGAAGAATATCAAGGTGTGTCATTCATGGAAGCCGTTCAACTCTTAGGAGAGCGTGTCGGTATTCAATTAACAATGCCTGTCCCGTCTCGTCCTCAACAGGTTTCCCCTCATCAGGCTCTATATGATATGCATGAAGAAGCTGCACGATTTTACCATGCAATTCTCATGACGACCAAGATGGGAGAAGAAGCAAGGTCTTATCTATATAAGCGAGGGTTGACAGACGAAGTTCTGAAGCACTTCCAGATTGGGTTGGCTCCAGCAGAGAGAACCTATCTCTATCAACGTTTGGCTGATAAGTTTGAGGAAAAGGATTTACTGGATTCGGGCTTGTTTTACTTATCGGACGGTAATCAGTTTCATGATACTTTTTTCGGACGTATCATCTTTCCTTTGACCAATGATAAGGGGCAGGTCATTGCCTTTTCAGGTCGTATCTGGCAAGAAACAGATAATCAGACTGCCAAGTATAAAAATAGTCGCTCAACTTCAATTTTTAACAAGAGTTATGAATTGTATCATTTGGACAAGGCTAAAAAAGGAACCGGGAAAATCCCAGAACTCTACTTGATGGAAGGTTTTATGGATGTTATAGCCGCCTACCGTGCTGGTATAGAGAATGCTGTAGCTTCCATGGGAACGGTTCTGAGCAAGGAACATATTGACCATCTCAAACACTTTACTAAAAAGATTGTCCTCAGCTACGATGGTGATAAGGCAGGGCAGGCAGCAACAGCAAAAGCGTTGGAGGAATTAAAAGATTTCTCAGTGGAAGTTGTCCGAGTACCTGATTCCATGGATCCAGATGAGTATTTACAAAAGAATTCTGCTGAAGACCTGGCTTATCTCTTAACCAAGACTCGGATTAGTCCCATAGAATTTTATATTCACCAACTTAAGCCGGAAAATAGCGATAACTTGCAGGCGCAAATTGAGTTCATTGAAAAGATTGCACCCTTAATCGCCAAAGAAAAGTCTATCACTGCTCAAAATTCTTACATCCACATTCTGGCGGACAACCTGCCTTCCTTTGATTATCAGCAGGTGGAACAGATTGTAAATGAAAGTCGGATTGTCCAAAGGCAGGAGAGGGTCAAGGAGCGTCCTGCACCAGTAGCAATCAGTTTACCTGTGACTCGGCAACTGACAGCAGTTATGAGAGCAGAAGCTCATCTCCTTTATAGGATGGCTGAGAATCCAGTTATTTTGAATGATTATCGTTTGCGAGATGATTTTTTCTTTGATACCCCAGAATTTCAGATTCTTTACGAATTATTAAGTGAGCAGGGAAAAATCGGATCAGAGGACCTCTCCCATCAGTCACCTGAAGTTGAAACTGCCTGGTATCAAGTGCTTGCTCTTGATTTACCATCTGAAATCTTACCTCAGGAACTAGTGGAAGTGGAAGAATCTCGAAACCGTGCCCTCCTCACTAAGGACAATTTAAGGATTAAAAAGAAAGTGCAGGAAGCTAGCCATGTAGGAGATACAGACACAGCCTTAGAAGAATTGCAACGATTGATATCCCAAAAAAGAAGAATGGAGTAATAATGGCAACAAAACAAAAAGAAGTAACAACATTTGACGTACAAGTAGCGGACTTTATACGTAATCACAAGAAAACAGGAACTGCAACGGATGATGATATTAATTCTAGTCTGGTTATTCCTTTTACCTTAGATGCTGATGGGATTGAAAATCTCTTGCAACGGATTCAGGATGCGGGGATTTCTATTACAGATAACGAAGGAAATCCAAGTGCACGTGTCCTTAGTACTGAAGAAGAGCCAGAACTCAGCGATGAGGACTTGATTGGTTCAACTTCGGCTAAGGTTAATGACCCTGTTCGTATGTACTTGAAAGAAATCGGAGTCGTTCCTCTCTTGACCAATGAAGAGGAAAAAGAATTGGCACTGGCTGTTGAAGCTGGTGATATCGAAGCCAAACAACGTCTTGCGGAAGCCAACCTTCGTTTGGTTGTTTCTATTGCCAAACGCTATGTCGGCCGTGGTATGCAGTTTCTTGACTTGATTCAAGAAGGGAATATGGGCTTGATGAAGGCTGTTGACAAGTTTGACTATTCTAAAGGGTTCAAGTTTTCAACTTACGCAACTTGGTGGATTCGTCAGGCTATCACTCGTGCTATTGCGGATCAAGCTCGTACCATCCGTATCCCAGTTCACATGGTTGAAACCATCAATAAATTGGTCCGTGAACAGCGTAACCTCCTTCAAGAATTGGGACAAGATCCAACACCAGAACAAATCGCTGAGCGTATGGATATGACCCCTGACAAGGTTCGTGAAATCTTGAAGATTGCCCAAGAACCAGTATCTCTTGAAACTCCTATCGGTGAAGAGGATGATAGCCACCTTGGGGACTTTATCGAAGATGAAGTGATTGAAAATCCAGTGGACTATACAACTCGTATCGTCTTGCGTGAGCAGTTGGATGAGGTCTTGGATACTCTTACAGACCGTGAAGAAAATGTTTTGCGTCTGCGTTTCGGGCTAGATGATGGTAAAATGCGTACCCTTGAAGATGTGGGTAAAGTCTTTAACGTAACTCGCGAGCGTATCCGTCAGATTGAAGCTAAAGCTTTGAGAAAACTACGCCAACCAAGTCGCAGCAAACCGCTTCGTGATTTTATTGAAGACTAAGAGTGAGGATGAACATGGCTTATACAGAAGAGCAAATTGAAAACATCAAAACACGAATTTTATCAGCCTTGGAAGAAGTTATTGACCCTGAGTTGGGAATCGATATTGTCAATCTTGGTTTGATCTATGAAATTCGTTTTGACGGTGATACAGGACAAACAGAGATTGATATGACTTTGACAACCATGGGTTGTCCCCTGGCAGATCTTTTGACAGACCAGATTTATGATGCTATGACCGATGTGCCAGAAGTGACTGATACTGAGGTTAAATTGGTTTGGTATCCAGCCTGGACAGTTGAAAAAATGAGCCGCTATGCACGCATTGCGCTAGGCATTAAGTAAATATATAAACGTATGTGAGAGACCATTGGAAAAGCGAGGAAATTTCCCCCTCTTTTCCTCTAGTCTCTCCTTTCTTTTGCTGATTTTATTCCAAGAAAATGATATAATAGTAGCTATGGAAAAAAAGAAATTACGAATCAATATGTTGAGTTCAAGTGAGAAAGTAGCAGGACAAGGAGTTTCAGGTGCTTACCGTGAATTGGTTCGTCTTCTTCACCGTGATGCCAAGGACCAATTGATTGTTACAGAAAATCTTCCAATCGAGGCAGATGTGACTCACTTTCATACGATTGATTTCCCCTATTATTTATCAACCTTCCAAAAGAAGCGTTCAGGGAGGAAAATTGGCTATGTACATTTCTTGCCTGATACACTTGAGGGGAGTTTGAAAATTCCATTTTTCTTAAAGGGAATTGTTAAACGCTATGTATTTTCTTTTTACAACCGGATGGAGCACTTGGTTGTTGTTAATCCTATGTTTATTGAGGATTTGGTGGCAGCTGGTATTCCACGTGAAAAAGTGACCTATATTCCTAACTTTGTAAACAAGGAAAAATGGCATCCTCTTCCGCAAGAAGAGGTAGCGAGACTGCGAACAGAGCTAGGTCTTAGTGACAATCAGTTTATCGTAGTAGGTGCTGGTCAAGTTCAGAAACGCAAAGGGATTGATGATTTTATCCGTCTGGCTGAGGAATTGCCTCAGATTACCTTTATCTGGGCGGGTGGATTCTCTTTTGGTGGTATGACAGATGGTTATGAACGCTACAAGAAAATTATGGATAATCCACCTGAAAATTTAATTTTTCCAGGTATTGTGTCCCCAGAGCAAATGCGCGAATTGTATGCCCTAGCGGACCTTTTCTTGTTACCCAGTTATAATGAACTCTTTCCTATGACGATTTTAGAGGCTGCCAGTTGTGAGGCTCCTATCATTTTACGTGATTTGGATCTCTATAAGGTGATTTTGGAGGGAAATTATCGGGCGACAGCAGATAGAGAAGAGATGAAAGAAGCTATTCTGGAATATCAAGCGAATCCTGCTGCTTTAAAAGATTTGAAAGAAAAAGCTAAGAATATTTCCAGAGAGTATTCTGAAGAGCATCTGTTACAAATCTGGTTGGACTTTTATGAGAAACAAGCCGCTTTAGGGAGAAAATAAAAAGTGAGGTAATCTATGCGAATTGGTTTATTTACAGATACCTATTTTCCTCAGGTTTCTGGTGTTGCGACCAGTATTCGAACCTTGAAAACAGAACTTGAAAAGCAAGGACATGATGTTTTCATATTTACAACGACAGATAAGGATGTCAATCGTTATGAAGATTGGCAAATTATTCGTATTCCAAGTGTTCCTTTCTTTGCTTTTAAGGATCGCCGCTTTGCCTATCGAGGCTTTAGTAAGGCGCTTGAAATTGCTAAGCAGTATCAGCTAGATATTATCCATACTCAGACAGAATTTTCTCTTGGTCTGTTGGGTATTTGGATTGCGCGTGAATTGAAGATTCCAGTCATTCATACCTATCATACCCAGTATGAAGACTATGTGCATTATATTGCCAAAGGGATGCTGATTCGTCCTAGTATGGTCAAGTATCTGGTCAGAGGTTTCCTTCATGACGTGGATGGGGTTATTTGCCCGAGCGAGATTGTTCGTGACTTGCTATCTGACTATAAAGTCAAGGTTGAAAAGCGGGTCATTCCAACTGGGATTGAATTAGCTAAGTTTGAGCGTCCGGAAATAGAGCAGGAAAATTTGACAGAACTGCGTAGTAAACTAGAGATTCAAGATGATGAAAAGATGTTGCTTAGTCTTTCCAGAATTTCCTATGAAAAAAATATTCAAGCAGTACTTGCAGCCTTTGCGGATGTTCTGAAAGAAGAAAAGGTTAAGCTGGTAGTTGCCGGGGATGGCCCTTATCTGAATGACCTCAAAGAGCAAGCCCAGAAACTAGAGATTCAAGACTCTGTTGTCTTTACAGGGATGATTGCTCCTAGTGAGACCGCTCTTTACTATAAGGCGGCGGATTTCTTCATCTCGGCATCGACAAGTGAAACGCAAGGTTTAACATATTTGGAAAGCTTAGCCAGTGGAACACCTGTCATTGCTCACGGAAATCCTTATCTGGACAATCTTATCAGTGATAAAATGTTTGGAACCTTGTATTACGGTGAACATGATTTGGCTGGAGCTATTCTGGAGGCCCTGATTGCAACACCAGATATGGATGAGCATACCTTATCAGCGAAATTATACGAGATTTCAGCTGAGAATTTTGGAAAACGGGTTCATGAATTTTATCTGGATGCTATTATTTCAAATAATTTCGAACAAGAATTACTTGACGACGAGCCAATTGGTCAGCGTTTTTTAAAAACGGTTCTCTACTTGCCTCAACAGGTAGTTATGACTCCGGTTAAAGAATCTAAACGTATCTTAAAGGCTTCTAAAAAACAATTGTCTAGTATAAGAAATTATTGGAAAGATGAAGTAAAATAATAGATAAAGAGGAAGAAGAAATGAAAAAACAATTGATGAGAAGTGGTAGTGATCAAAAAATTGCTGGAGTATGTGCTGGGGTCGCAAATTATTTTGATATTGATCCGACTATTGTTCGTGTAATATGGGGTGTTCTTGCATTTTGTTATGGGGCAGGAATTGTAGCTTATATTATTTTATGGATAATTGCACCAGTTTCAACAGAATATTAGAAAATTTAAAGTAAAAGGAGAAAATAATGGCATTTGGAGATAATGGAAAACGTAAAAAAACAATGTTTGAAAAATTAACACTGATTGTTGTGCTAATAATGTTGTTTGTAACTTTGGCAGGGATTTTTGCCACAGCGCTTGGTGCTTTTAGTAGGTTTTAAGTTTTAATCTAATTTCTACTGTAGCACATTTATTGACTGGGGTATTTCCCAGCCCTTTTTTAAAGTGAGAAGAGAAAATGAGTATGTTTTTAGATACAGCCAAGATTAAGGTCAAGGCTGGTAATGGCGGCGATGGTATGGTTGCCTTTCGCCGTGAAAAATATGTCCCTAATGGTGGTCCTTGGGGTGGTGATGGTGGTCGTGGAGGTAATGTAGTCTTTGTTGTAGATGAAGGGTTACGTACTTTGATGGATTTCCGCTACAATCGCCATTTTAAGGCTGATTCTGGTGAAAAAGGAATGACCAAAGGGATGCATGGACGTGGTGCTGAGGATCTCAGAGTTCGAGTGCCACAAGGTACGACAGTTCGTGATGCGGAGACTGGCAAGGTCTTGACAGATTTGATTGAACATGGTCAAGAATTTATCGTTGCCCACGGAGGTCGCGGTGGACGTGGAAATATTCGCTTTGCGACACCAAAAAATCCTGCACCTGAAATCTCTGAAAATGGAGAACCAGGTCAGGAACGTGAATTACAGTTAGAACTTAAAATCCTTGCGGATGTTGGTTTAGTAGGATTCCCATCTGTAGGTAAATCAACACTTTTAAGTGTTATTACATCTGCTAAACCAAAAATCGGTGCCTACCATTTTACGACTATTGTGCCAAATCTAGGAATGGTTCGTACCCAATCAGGAGAATCATTTGCAGTAGCTGATTTACCAGGTTTGATTGAAGGTGCTAGTCAAGGTGTTGGTTTGGGAACCCAGTTCCTCCGCCATATCGAGCGTACACGTGTCATCCTTCACATCATTGATATGTCAGCTAGCGAAGGCCGTGATCCATATGAGGACTACCTAGCGATCAATAAAGAGCTGGAGTCATACAATCTTCGCCTCATGGAGCGTCCACAGATTATCGTAGCCAATAAGATGGATATGCCTGAAAGTCAGGAAAATCTTGAAGAATTCAAGAAAAAATTGGCTGAAAACTATGATGAATTTGAAGAATTACCAGCTATCTTCCCAATTTCTGGTTTGACCAAGCAAGGTCTGGCAACGCTCTTGGATGCTACAGCTGAATTGTTAGACAAGACACCAGAATTCTTGCTCTACGACGAGTCAGATATGGAAGAAGAAGCTTATTATGGATTTGACGAGGAAGAAAAAGCCTTTGAAATTAGTCGTGATGACGATGCGACATGGGTACTTTCTGGTGAAAAACTCATGAAACTCTTTAATATGACCAACTTTGATCGTGACGAATCGGTCATGAAATTTGCTCGCCAGCTTCGTGGTATGGGGGTTGATGAATCCCTTCGTGCGCGTGGAGCTAAAGATGGTGACTTGGTTCGCATTGGTAAATTTGAGTTTGAATTTGTAGACTAGGAGACTGATATGGGAGATAAACCGATATCTTTCCGAGGTGCGGATGGCAACTTTGTTTCCGCTGCAGACGTTTGGAATGAAAAGAAATTAGAAGAACTATTTAATCGTCTCAATCCAAATCGTGCTCTGAGATTGGCACGAACCAAAAAAGACAATCCACCTCAGTAAAATAGATAAAAAGATTCCGTGTCAAATGAGACACGGAATTTTTTTATTCTTCAAAGAAAAATGGTGGAGCGAATTTTTTCAGTTCTTCAAAGCA
>CAJZGT010000051.1 GCA_916048145.1 uncultured Streptococcus sp. | reverse complement strand
TACAGATGTCAAAGGACTATAAAATCCTACAGATAGGGATTGATAATTGGGCTCATTATTATGAAATTCCTAAAAACATGGATTGGTATTATTTTTGTCCTAACTCACCATTAGCCCTTCGTAAAATGATGGAGATGGAAGAGATAACACGTTTTCATTCTATTTTGATAGAGGATGGTCAGTACTTATCTGATTTACTGCCTTTTGTTCATCATATTGAGCCTCATACTCTTTTTTATAATCAAGATTTTAAAACGACTGATTTGAGCATTCTTGATTTATTAAAAAAGCGATGTGCTCAGTCTGTAGATTTTTCAGATCCCCAGAAATTACTAAATGATTTATCAACTTCTCTTTTTGGTGGTGGGTATGGTGATAAATTATTTCCGTCTAGTATCCAAATTCATCCCTCTTTTAAAGGTTCTATTTCTTATCAAGGATTTGAACATGTGACTTTAGAGGGGAATTTTGGTGATACTTTCTCCCAACTTGCTCACTGGTCATATAATCTCATGATTAGTGAAAATTCTCCTATTGAATTGTGGTTAGAGTACGAAAAAATAGGGGATTGTGAGTTTAGATTGGTGATGCGTAAACTTTGGGCTGGATCAGTTGATGACTTTTTTGAAGAAGAAATTTATAACGAGGATGATCTTCAACAAGCTATTATCGTAGATAGCAAGGAAACAAATTTTTATATAACAGTATCCATTGAAGCTCGTGGTAAAGGGAAAATTCAATTAGGTAATCTGCACCAACGTTGGAGTCGAAAACAGTTTGGGAAATTTGTTCTTGGTGGTAAGATCTTACATGACGAAAGTCGTGATGAGATTAACTATTTCTTTCATCCAGGTGATTTTAACCCCCCTTTAGCTGTTTATTTTGCAGGTTTTCGTCCTGCCGAAGGCTTTGAAGGATATTTTATGATGAAAAATTTAGGATGTCCTTTTCTTCTTTTTTCAGATCCTCGTTTGGAAGGTGGAGCCTTTTACCTTGGTAGTGAAGAATTAGAAAATAAGATTAAGAAAACGATTCAACACTATTTAGACTATCTTGATTTGACTTCTAAAGATTTAATTTTATCAGGTTTATCTATGGGAACATTCCCCTCTCTCTATTATGGTGCAGCTTTTGAGCCGTGTGCAGTTATTGTCGGGAAGCCATTAGCCAATATTGGAACCATTGCAAAACGAGGTCGTTTAGATGCACCAGGGGTATTTAATACAAGTTATGATATTTTGAGGCATCAAACTGGTGGAGTTAGTTATCAACATATGAATGATTTGGATCAACGGTTTTGGAATGTTTTTAAAAAAGCTAACTTTACAAATACGACTTTTGGACTTTCCTATATGAAAGATGAAGACATGGATAGTAAAGCCTATGATCAGCTAGTAGAACATCTTTGTTATACAGGAGCTAAAATTTTATCAAAGGGGACGTCGGGACGACATAATGATGATACTGACACAAACGTTGCTTGGTTCTTACATTTTTATAATATGGTATTGAGAGAGGAGTTTGGGAGAGGTGACATATGATAATCAATCAGAGAGAACATATCACTTGGGGAGAGGTAAAGGGGACATCTATGTATGGTAGCAAAGTAACCTATCATCAAGATCAGCATATCAGTTTATATAATCCCCTAGTTTCAGCAGGGGAAATATTAAAAACATGGTTGTCTATTGTGAACTATCAAGCCCATAGAACTCAGCCCAGTCTTCCCTTACTTAAAAGAAAACAAGATTATCAGTTGTGCATGAATCTTGATTGTACTCCTAAAAATAGTGTCTATATAAGGATTTCTTTTTTTGATAGATACGGGGATGTTATTGAAGAGAAAATTGAAAAAACGAAAGTCTTTGATTTTACCTATCCTGAGGATGCCTATACCTATCAAGTATCTCTTCTAAGTGCTGGATTTGAGTCGCTAGATTTTTATTCTTTTTCTATTAAGGAGATGAATAGTGTTTAAAAGATTGTATCAAGATTTTCAGCTTAGGCATATCAAAAAGATTTTAAAAAAAATTAATGCACTTAAAAGTAAGATGGAATCTTTATCAGACCAAGAATTAGCGGCAAAGACAGTTGAATTCCGTCAACGACTTATTGAGGGTGAAACGCTCGATGACCTCTTGGTAGAAGCTTTTGCAGTTGTTCGTGAAGCAGACAAACGCGTATTGGGGATGTTCCCTTATGATGTACAAGTCATGGGAGGTATCGTTATCCATCAGGGAAATGTTGCGGAGATGAATACTGGCGAGGGGAAAACATTGACAGCTACTATGCCCGTTTATCTTAATGCTCTGACAGGAAAAGGAACCATGCTGATTACTACCAATGACTATCTAGCTAAGCGTGATGCCGAGGAGATGGGACAAGTATACCGATTTTTGGGTTTAACAATTGGAGTTCCTTTTACAGATGATCCTAAACAGGAATTGAAGTCAGAAGAGAAAAAAAGAATTTATGCATCCGATATTATTTATACAACTAATAGTAATTTAGGGTTCGATTATTTGGGTGACAATCTTGCTTCCAATGAAAAGGGAAAATTTTTACGTCCTTTTGATTATGTCATTATTGATGAGATTGATGATATTCTATTGGATAGTGCTCAGACCCCCCTTATCATTGCAGGAGCACCTCGGGTTCAGTCTAATCACTATGGTATTATTGATACGCTGGTAACGACTTTAGTAGAAGGAGAGGACTATATTTTTAAAGAAGAAAAGGATGAAGTCTGGCTCACTACCAAGGGAGCTAAAGCTGCAGAAAGTTTCTTGGGAATCGATCATTTTTACAAGGAAGAACATTCGGTTTTTGCTCGCCATTTAGTCTATGGGATTCGAGCACATAAACTTTTTACAAAAGACAAGGACTATATCATTCGTGGAAATGAAATGGTACTGGTGGATAAGGGGACAGGGCGTCTAATGGAGATGACAAAACTGCAGGGGGGTCTCCATCAGGCTATTGAAGCAAAGGAGCATGTCAAACTTTCTCCTGAAACACGTGCTATGGCTTCTATTACTTATCAAAGCCTTTTCAAGATGTTTAATAAAGTATCTGGAATGACGGGTACAGGTAAAGTTGCTGAAAAAGAGCTTTTGGAAACTTATAATATGTCGGTAGTACGCATCCCAACCAATCGTCCTAGACAACGGATTGACTATCCAGATAATTTATATGTAACTTTACCTGAAAAAGTGTATGCTTCTTTGGAGTGTATTAAAGAATACCATGCTAAGGGAAATCCCTTACTCGTTTTTGTAGGTTCAGTTGAAATGTCTCATCTTTATTCATCACTCTTGCTCCGTGAAGGGATTGCACATAACGTTCTCAATGCTAATAATGCTGCACGTGAGGCCCAAATCATCTCAGAATCAGGTCAGATGGGGGCTGTAACAGTAGCAACTTCAATGGCAGGACGCGGTACGGATATTAAACTCGGTGAGGGAGTTGCAGAGCTTGGTGGCTTGATAGTGATTGGAACGGAGCGGATGGAAAGTCAACGAATTGACTTACAAATCCGTGGTCGTTCTGGTCGTCAGGGAGATCCTGGGATGAGTAAGTTTTTTGTATCCTTAGAGGACGATGTTATTAAGAAATTTGGTCCTTCTTGGGTGCATAAAAAGTACAAAGATTACCAAGTTAAAGATATGACACAACCAGAGGTTCTTAAGGGCCGTAAGTATCGGAAATTAGTTGAAAGAGCTCAGCATGCCAGTGATAGTGCTGGACGTTCGGCACGTCGTCAGACTCTAGAATATGCTGAAAGTATGAATATTCAACGGGATATGATTTACAAGGAGCGTAATCGTCTAATAGATGGTTCTCGCGACTTAGAAGATGTTGTTGATGAAATCATTGCTAGTTATATAGACCAAGTGACTGTTTCAAATTATGAAAGCCGAGAGTTGCTCTTCCACTTTGTTGTAACTAATATTAGTTTTCATATTAAAGATATTCCAGACTATATAGATGTTACTAACAAAACTGCAGTTCGTAGGTTTATAAAGCAGGTGATTGATAGAGAACTTTCTGAAAAGAAAGAATTGCTAGAACAACATGGTCTGTATGAACAGTTTTTACGACTTTCTATGCTCAAGGCTATTGATGACAACTGGGTGGAGCAAGTAGACTATCTCCAACAGTTAACTATGGCTATCGGTGGTCAGTCTGCTAGTCAGAAAAATCCAATCGTAGAGTATTATCAAGAAGCCTATGCGGGCTTTGAAACGATGAAAGAGCAAATTCGTGCTGATATGGTACGGAATCTCCTGATGGGGCTGGTTGAGGTCACTCCAAAAGGTGAAATCGTGACTCATTTCCCATAAGAGGAGAAAATATGACAATTTACAATATAAATTTAGGAATTGGATGGGCTAGTAGTGGTGTTGAATACGCCCAAGCCTACCGTGCTGGTGTTTTTCGGAAATTAAATCTGTCATCTAAGTTTATCTTTACAGATATGATTTTAGCCGATAACATTCAGCACTTAACAGCCAATATTGGTTTTGATGATGAGCAAGTTATCTGGCTTTATAATCATTTCACAGACATAAAGATTGCACCGACTAGCGTGACCGTGGATGATGTCTTGGCTACTTTTGACGGTGTTGAAAGTCGTAGAGAAAAGAATGGCAAGGTTTTGCGTATCTTCTTTTCTGACCAAGATAAGTTTGTCACCTGTTATTTGGTGGATGAGAACAAGGATTTGGTTCAACATACCGAGTATGTTTTTAAGGGCAACCTGATTCGTAAGGATTACTTTTTTTATACGCGTTATTGTAGCGAGTATTTTGCTCCCAAGGACAATGTTGCAGTCCTATACCAACGAACTTTTTACAATGAAGACGGGACTCCAGCCTATGATATCTTGATGAATCAAGGGAAGGAAGAAGTTTACAGTTTTAAGGATAAGATTTTCTATGGAAAGCAAGCTTTCATGCGTGCTTTTATGAAATCTTTGAATTTGAACAAGTCTGATTTGGTCATTCTCGATAGGGAGACAGGTATTGGACAGGTTGTGTTTGAGGAAGCGCAAGCAGCGCATCTAGCGGTAGTTGTTCATGCTGAGCATTATAGTGAAAATGCTACAAATGAGGATTATATCCTTTGGAACAACTATTATGACTATCAGTTTACAAATGCAGATAAGGTTGATTTCTTTATCGTGTCAACTGATAGACAGAATGAAGTGTTGCAAGAGCAATTTGCCAAGTACACCCAGCATCAACCAAAGATTGTTACTATTCCTGTAGGCAGTATTGACTCTCTGACGGAGTCAAGTCAAGGACGTAAGCCATTTTCATTGATTACAGCTTCACGTCTTGCAAAAGAAAAACACATTGACTGGTTGGTCAAGGCGGTCATCGAGGCGCGTAAGGAAATTCCTGAATTAACCTTCGATATTTATGGTAGCGGTGGAGAGGATTCTCTGCTTAGAGACATTATTGCAACTTATCAGGCTGAGGACTATATCCAACTCAAGGGACATACGGAACTTTCGCAGATTTATAGTCAGTATGAAGTCTACTTGACTGCTTCAACTAGCGAAGGATTTGGTTTGACCTTGATGGAAGCAATTGGTTCAGGTCTACCTCTAATTGGTTTTGATGTACCTTATGGTAATCAGACCTTTATAGAAGATGGGAAAAATGGTTATCTGATTCCAAGTTCATCTGACCATGTAGAAGACCAAATCAAGCAAGCTTATGCAGCGAAGATTTGTCAATTGTATCATGAAAATCATTTGGAAGCTATGCGTGCTCATTCTTATCAAATTGCAGAAGGCTTCTTAACCGAAGAAATTTTAGAAAAGTGGAAGAAAACAGTAGAGGAGGTGCTCCATGATTGAACTTTATGACTGTTATAGTCAGGAAAGTCGAGATTTACATGAAAGTCTAGTCGCTACTGGTCTTTCTCAACTTGGAGTGGTCATCGATGCAGATGGTTTTCTGCCTGATGGTCTGGTATCTCCTTTTACTTATTATCTAGGTTATGAGGAGGGAAAACCTCTCTATTTTAACCAAGTATCTGTTCCAGCTTTTTGGGAAATTTCAGGAAATAATCAGTCTGCTCGTATTGAAGATATGACACAGGAGAGAGCCCTTATTCATTATGCTGATGGAATGCAGGATCGCTTGGTTAAACAGGTAGATTGGAAAGACTTGGAAGGAAGAGTACGCCAAGTTGATCATTATAATCGCTTCGGAGCTTGCTTTGCTACAACGACCTATAGCGCAGATAGTGAGCCGATGATGACGGTTTACCAAGATGTCAATGGTCAACAAGTTTTACTTGAAAACCATGTGACGGGTGATATCTTATTGACCTTACCTGGTCAGTCCATGCGTTACTTTACCAATCGAGTAGAATTTATCACCTTCTTCTTACAAGATTTGGAGGTAGATAAGCATCAGATTGTCTTTAATACTTTAGCGACTGCTTTCTTGGTTTCTTTCCATCATCCAGATAAGTCTGGCTCAGATGTTTTGGTTTGGCAGGAACCTCTCTATGATGCCATTCCAGGCAATATGCAGTTGATTTTGGAAAGTGATGATGTGCGTACTAAGAAAATCATCATTCCAAACAAGGAGACTTATGAACGCGCTTTAGAGTTGACTGACGAGAAATACCATACTCAGTTTGTGCATTTGGGTTACCATTATCAGTTCAAACGTGATAATTTCCTAAGACGAGATGCCTTAATCTTGACTAATTCAGATCAGATTGAGCAAGTGGAAGCAATCGTAGAAGCCCTGCCTGATGTCACTTTCCGTATTGCAGCGGTGACAGAGATGTCTTCTAAGCTCTTAGATATGCTTCGCTATCCTAATGTGGTCCTTTACCAGAATGCTAGTCCACAGAAGATTCAGGAGTTGTATCAACTGTCGGATATTTACTTGGATATAAACCACAGCAATGAGTTGTTGCAGGCAGTGCGACAGGCCTTTGAGCACAATCTCTTGATTCTTGGATTTAATCAGACAGTTCACAATAGACTTTATATCGCTCCAGACCATTTATTTGAAAGTAGTGAGGTTTCTGCTTTGGTTGAGACCATTAAACTGGCCCTTTCAGATGTTGAACAAATGAGTCTGGCACTTGGGAAGCAAGGTCAACATGCAAATTATGTTGATTTAGTGCGATATCAGGAAACTATGCAAACTGTTTTAGGAGGCTAACATGTCAGACGAAGATTTATTTTACAAAGACGTTGAAGGTCGTATGGAAGAGTTGAAACAAAAACCGATTAAGAAGGAAAAAGAAACACGAGGGGAAAAGATTAGTAAGACTTTTTCACTCATCTTGGGTTTAATGATTCTGATTGGTTTACTCTTTACTTTGTTGGGAATTTTGAGGTAGGCCTATGACTGACATACTGATTGTTTTAGCTATTGTCCTATCTCTCGCTTTGATTGTACTGGTAACCATACAACCCCGTCAAAATCAACTATTTTCCATGGATGCGACCAGTAATATTGGTAAACCAAGCTACTGGCAGAGCAATACCTTGGTCAAGGTTCTTACTTTATTGGTGAGTTTGGCTTTATTTGTTTTATTATTAACCTTTATGGTAATAACTTACAAATAAAAGAAAACTTCAGATATTCACCTTTTGTGGTTGGTCTGAAGTTTTCTTTTTTACTTTCTATATTTTTGGTAAAAATCAACTTTTACTTGGATGAAGCTTTTGGCTTCACGTAGGAGTTGAAGAAGGGTGGCACGGGTTTCAAATTCTTCTCTTGTCTTGGGGAGACTGCGGTTGCGAAAGACTTCTAGATAGCGTTCAATTTCATCTAGTAAATCAGAAGCAGGATTGATCTGGCTCAGTTGACCGGCAATTTTTGAAAAGAGTTGGGCCAAAATCAGGCTTTCACTGGCAGCTAGGTGACAGGTGTTGATTTGCTGGGCCATGTTTCGCAGGATGCGACTTTGCCGCTGTCTCATCTCAAAGTAGTGGATATGGTAGTCGGTTTGGTGAAAGAGGTGGTCTGAGTGATCCAAATAGACCAGTCTAAGGGCTTCTTCCAAAAGGGTATCCAATTCTTCAACCAGCTGTGCTCGGTTGCGTCCGTCCCCTCTGGATAAATAATATTTAAAGCGTTGGAGAATATCTTTTAACTTTTCTTCTACCAATGTGTGGTAGTGCTGGATTTCCTCTTCTCGTGAAGGCATGTAGAGATTGACAAGTAAGGAAAATCCTGTACCAATAGCAAAGAGAAGGAATTCATTGACTAGAAGGTCTGGAGAGGTTGACTCTTGTACCAATAGATGGCTAACCAAAACGCTACTTGGTGTGATGCCAATTTCCCAGCCCATCTTGTAGGCTAGAGGAACGTAGAGAGCCAGATAGAGGCCAAGGCTCCAGATATGAAATCCGCTCAAGTGAAAAGCCAGAACTCCGATAATCAAAGCTAGAAGCATAGAAAAAAGACGATTTCGAGCTAGTTTTAAAGTACTTCTACGTGTATCAGAGAGGCTTAAGAGGGCGATGATTCCAGCTGAGACAGCTGAAGAAAGATTGAGAAAATAAGCAAGAAGGCAGGCAAGACAGGTAGCTAAGATGAGTTTTATCGTACGTTGGCTAATAGACATAAGGATTTCCTAGTAAGTTAGAATAAAAGTGGAAAAGACAAGACCTGAGCAGGCTTGTCTTTATGAGTTATTTTTTACGGGCTGCTGCGTATTCGGCAACGGCGGTAAAGAGG
>CAJZGT010000050.1 GCA_916048145.1 uncultured Streptococcus sp. | reverse complement strand
AGTCAAATGAAGCCTTTGCTGCTCAGGCTTGTGCGGTTGGGAAAACACTTGGTTTTAGCACAGATATTGTCAATGTCAATGGTGGCGCGATTGCTCTTGGTCATCCGATTGGGGCTTCAGGTTGCCGAATCCTGGTGACTCTGGTACATGAGATGATGAAACGTGATGCTAAAACTGGTTTAGCAACTCTCTGTATCGGAGGAGGGATGGGGATAGCCCTTATCGTAGAGCGTTAAAACAGATAGATAAAGATATAGAATTAGGTTAAGTGGAAATCAGGGGGATGATTTATGTATCCTCCTATTTGCTCATAAATCTATAATTAACAGGCTATTTACCTCTTTTAAAAGTCGCTTTTTAAGGGCATTTGTGATATAATAATGCGCAAGAGGTTTAGAATGAAAAAAATTAAATTGACTCCGTTTTCGGTGATTCTACTTGGGATTATAACCTTCGGAATTCTGACAGTGATGATTCTTTTTTCAAAAAATAATATAGTAACAATTGGTGTTTTATTTTTATTTGTGCTTCTTTATTTGATTTTATTCATCTGGAATAAAAAAAAGTATGAAAATAGAGAAATTAAACAAATTCAATATGTGAATCATCAGGCAGAAAACAGCTTGAATACTTTATTGGATCAGATGCCGGTTGGTGTTTTAAAACTAGATTTATCTAGTGGGGAGGTAGAGTGGTTTAATCCGTATGCAGAGCTAATTTTAACAACTGAAGAGGGAGAGGTTGATATAGCCTTAATTCAGACTATTATCAAGGCTTCTGTGGGGAATCCAGGTTCTTATGCCACCTTGGGTGAGACCCGCTATTCGGTTCATATGGACAAGGCATCTGGAGTTCTTTACTTTTTTGATGTGTCTGGAGAATACGAAGCGACTGTCGAGTTAGTAACGAGTCGGCCTGTGATTGGTGTCGTTTCTGTTGACAACTACGATGACTTAGAAGATGAAACATCGGAGTCTGATATCAGTCATATCAATAGTTTTGTAGCAAATTTTGTTTCAGAATTTGCTGGGAAGCATGCCATGTTCTCCCGTCGAGTGAGTATGGATCGTTTTTATCTATTTACGGACTACACGGTGCTTGAGGGATTGATGAAAGATAAATTTTCTGTTATTGATGCTTTCAGAGAAGAGTCGAAACAGAGACAGTTGCCATTGACCTTAAGTATGGGATTTTCTTATGGTGATGGAAATCATGATGAGATAGGGAAAGTTGCATTGCTCAACTTGAACTTGGCTGAAGTGCGTGGTGGCGACCAGGTGGTTGTCAAGGAAAACGACGAAACGAAAAATCCAGTTTATTTTGGTGGTGGGTCTGCTGCCTCAATCAAGCGTACACGTACACGTACGCGCGCTATGATGACAGCTATTTCAGATAAGATTCGAAGTGTGGATCAGGTTTTTGTAGTTGGTCACAAAAATCTAGATATGGATGCTTTGGGTTCTGCTGTAGGTATGCAGTTATTTGCCAGCAATGTGACTGAAAATAGCTATGCTATTTATGATGAAGAACAAATGTCGCCGGATATTGGACGAGCTGTTTCATTCTTAGAAAAAGAAGGAGTTACGAAGTTGTTGTCTGTTAAGGATGCAATGGGGATGGTGACCAATCGTTCTTTGTTGATTCTTGTAGACCATTCAAAGACAGCTTTAACTTTATCAAAAGATTTTTATGATTTATTTACCCAAACCATCGTCATCGACCACCACAGACGGGATCAGGATTTTCCAGATAATGCGGTTATTACTTATATCGAAAGTGGTGCAAGTAGTGCCAGTGAGTTGGTAACGGAATTGATTCAGTTCCAGAATTCTAAGAAAAATCGTTTGAGTCGTATGCAGGCCAGTGTTTTGATGGCTGGTATGATGTTGGATACTAAAAATTTCACCTCACGAGTGACTAGTCGGACATTTGATGTTGCTAGCTATCTCAGAACGCGCGGAAGTGATAGTATTGCTATCCAAGAAATCGCTGCGACAGATTTTGAAGAATATCGTGAGGTCAATGAACTGATTTTACAGGGACGTAAATTAGGTTCAGATGTACTAATAGCAGAGGCTAAGGACTCGAAATGTTATGACACAGTTGTTATTAGTAAGGCAGCAGATGCCATGTTAGCTATGTCAGGTATTGAAGCGAGTTTTGTTCTTGCGAAGAACACACAAGGATTTATCTCTATCTCAGCTCGAAGTCGTAGTAAACTGAATGTACAACGGATCATGGAAGAGTTGGGAGGTGGAGGTCACTTCAATTTGGCAGCAGCTCAAATTAAAGATTTAACCTTGTCAGAAGCAGGTGAAAAACTGACAGAAATTGTATTAAATGAAATAAAGGAAAAGGAGAAAGAAGAATGAAAGTAATCTTTTTAGCAGATGTTAAAGGAAAAGGTAAAAAAGGCGAAATTAAGGAAGTACCAACAGGGTATGCGCAAAACTTTCTTATCAAAAAGAATCTAGCCAAAGAAGCGACTGCTCAAGCTGTAGGTGAACTTCGTGGTAAACAAAAATCTGAAGAAAAAGCTCACGCTGAGATGATTGCAGAAGCAAAAGCAATTAAAGCCCAACTAGAAGCAGAGGAAACTATTGTAGAATTTGTTGAAAAAGTTGGCCCAGATGGCCGTACTTTTGGTTCAATTACGAATAAGAAGATTGCAGAAGAATTGCAAAAGCAATTTGGAATTAAGATTGATAAACGTCATATTCAAGTACAAGCTCCGATTCGGGCGGTTGGTTTGATCGATGTACCAGTGAAAATTTATCAAGATATCACAAGTGTGATCAATCTTCGTGTGAAAGAAGGGTAAATTTACACTTTCTTGACAAGATTGTAAAAGGAAGGGAAGTCTGATGGCAGAAGTAGAAGAGTTACGAGTACAACCTCAAGATATCTTAGCTGAACAATCCGTTTTGGGGGCTATCTTTATTGACGAGAGTAAGCTTGTTTTTGTGCGAGAATATATTGAGTCTCGGGACTTTTTTAAGTATGCCCATCGTTTGATTTTCCAAGCTATGGTCGATTTATCCGATCGTGGCGATGCTATTGATGCAACAACGGTTCGTACCATTCTTGATAATCAAGGTGATTTACAGAATATTGGTGGCCTGTCTTACTTGGTTGAGATTGTCAATTCTGTGCCAACTTCTGCTAATGCGGAGTATTATGCTAAAATTGTTGCAGAAAAGGCTATGTTACGGCGATTAATCGCCAAGTTGACAGAGTCTGTCAATCAAGCTTACGAGGCTTCACAACCAGCTGATGAAATCATTGCTCAAGCAGAAAAAGGTCTGATTGATGTTAGTGAAAATGCAAATCGAAGTGGATTTAAGAACATTCGAGATGTATTGAATGTCAACTTTGGAAATCTGGAGGCTCGTTCTCAACAAACGACTGATATTACAGGTATTGCGACAGGTTATCGTGATTTGGATCATATGACAACTGGTCTTCATGAGGAGGAGTTGATTATCTTAGCAGCTCGTCCGGCGGTTGGTAAGACAGCCTTTGCCTTGAATATTGCTCAGAACATTGGGACTAAGTTAGACAAAACGGTTGCTATTTTTTCACTGGAAATGGGTGCGGAAAGTCTAGTGGATCGTATGTTGGCGGCAGAAGGTTTGGTAGAATCGCATTCTATCCGTACGGGTCAATTGACTGATGAGGAGTGGAAAAAATATACCATTGCTCAAGGGAATCTAGCTAATGCAAGTATCTATATCGATGATACGCCAGGGATTCGGATTACAGAGATTCGTTCTCGTTCACGTAAATTAGCTCAAGAAACTGGAAATCTTGGTTTGATTTTGATAGACTATTTGCAGCTTATCACGGGAACTGGTCGAGAAAATCGTCAACAAGAGGTTTCAGAAATTTCACGTCAGTTGAAAATCCTAGCCAAGGAACTGAAAGTTCCAGTAATCGCTCTAAGTCAGCTTTCTCGTGGTGTAGAACAACGTCAGGATAAGAGACCGGTCTTGTCTGATATTCGTGAATCTGGGTCTATTGAGCAGGACGCTGATATCGTAGCCTTTCTTTATCGTGATGACTACTATGAGCGTGGTGGTGAAGAAGAGGAAGGAATACCAAATAATAAGGTAGAAGTTATTATCGAGAAAAACCGTAGTGGAGCTCGTGGAACGGTGGAATTGATTTTCCAAAAAGAATACAATAAATTTTCAAGTATCTCAAAGAGGGAGGCATAAGATGTCAGATGCATTTACAGATGTAGCCAAGATGAAAAAAATCAAAGAAGAAATCAAGGCACATGAGGGACAAGTCGTAGAAATGACTTTGGAGAATGGTCGTAAGCGCCAAAAAAATAGATTGGGTAAGCTAATTGAGGTTTATCCATCCCTATTTATCGTTGAATTTGGAAACGTTGAAGGAGATAAACAAGCTAATGTTTACGTTGAATCCTTTACTTACTCAGATATCCTTACAGAAAAGAATTTGATTCATTATCTTGACTAAAGTGAGAAATTTTCTCACTTTTTCTTTTTTCTCCGAATAATTTAAGTGAAGGCAATCTTCGATTTATATTATTTTTCAAGGAGGAAGAATGAAAGTTTTACCATTCAAAGTAACAGAATTTTCTTTTAGAAAATCAGCTAAAAAAGTTGTTCCCTTTTTAGTAGTAGGATTGATGCTAGCAGCGGGTGATAGTGCATATGCCTATTCCGGAGGAAATGGATCGATTGCGCGTGGGGATGATTATCCTGCTTATTATAAAAATGGCAGTCAGGAAATTGATAAGTGGCGCATGTATTCTCGTCAGTGTACTTCTTTTGCAGCCTTTCGCTTAAGTGGTGTAAATGGTTTTGAGATTCCGGCAGCTTATGGAAATGCGAATGAATGGGGTCATCGTGCTCGTCGTGAAGGGTATCGTGTAGATAATACACCAGCTATTGGCTCCATTGCTTGGTCTACTGTAGGGACTTATGGTCATGTTGCCTGGGTGTCAAATGTAATGGGAGATCAGATTGAGATTGAAGAATACAACTATGGGATAAGGGAATCTTATAATAAGCGCGTCGTGAAGGCCAATACCATGACTGGTTTTATTCATTTTAAAGATTTAGCTGGAGGCAGTGCAGGGAATAGTCAAACTTCAGTTTCCACAGGAGGAACACATTCTTTCAAGGCTAAGGCTGCTATCAAAAATCAGCCTCTAGCTAGCGCAACTGCGATTGATTACTATTATACTGGCGATAATGTTCATTATGATCAAGTTCTTGAAAAAGATGGGTACAAGTGGTTGAGTTATACGGCTTATAATGGAAGCCGTCGTTATGTTCAGTTGGAGGCTGTGAATACAAATCCTCTTGTTTCTCACGTTCTAAATGATTCTCGTATCTCTTCCACAGGAGGAACACATTTTTTTAAGGCTAAATCTGCTATCAAGACTCAGCCCCTAGCTAGCGCAACTACAATTGATTATTATTACTCTGGAGAGAACGTTCATTATGATCAGATTCTCGAAAAAGATGGATATAAATGGTTGAGTTATACTGCTTATAATGGAAGTCGTCGCTATGTTCAGTTGGAAGAAGTTTCGCACTCGGATGTTCACCAACCAGAAAATATCTCTAACAACAATACGGATAGTAGTTTGGCTATAAATTGGAAGAAAGTAAATGGTAGTTGGTATCATTTTAAATCCAATGGTTCTAAATCAACGGGATGGCTAAAAGATGGTTCTAACTGGTATTATTTGAAATCGTCAGGCGAAATGCAGACAGGCTGGTTACAGGAGAAAGGATTTTGGTATTATCTAGATGATTCAGGGGCAATGAAAACGGGCTGGTATCAAGTATCTGGTAAGTGGTATTATTCTTACTCTTCAGGTGAGCTAGCTGTTAATACTATAGTGGACGGTTATACTGTAAATCATAACGGTGAGTGGATTAAAGAAAAATAAACTAAAAAACTTGATTCATTATCATTTTTAACTATATTCAAAAGTAATTAGCACTATTTTAAATATTTACTTGAAGCGTTCTTATATCTTTTTTATTGTAGCTTGTTTGATATTAACTATTTTCATGGGATAAATTCTTTAATAAATAATTTATTGCTTATCTAGGTTTCCGTAGTATTAAGTAATTTAAAATATGTTTATATTGATTTCACTCTGTACTAGTCAATATAAACATATTTTTTGAACATACTTAATATATCGCTTGATTAATATATGTTAAAGAGTTATAATATGAAGAAAATATGATTCCAAAAAGGGGCGTTTTAAAAATGAACAAAAAGAAAATGATTTTAACTAGTTTGGCTAGTGTGGCTGTTTTAGGTGCTACATTTGTTGCATCTCAACCGTCAGTTGTGAAAGCTGATGACAAACCTACAGCTGCTCAACCTACTGGAGAAACTAAGCCTACACCTGCGGCTGAAAAACCAAAAACTGAGGTTGAAAAAGCCAAGGAAGCTGAAAAAGAAGCTAACGCTAAAGTTGATGAAGCTCAATCTAAAGTAGATAGAACAACTACTACAGCAACTGATGCAGCTACTAAACTTGAAACAGAGAAAAAAGAAGCTGCTGAGGCTGATGTTGCAAAAACTAAAGCTGAAGAAACTAAGAAAACGGCTGACGATGAATTAGCTAAAGCAAAAGCAGAAGCTGCTAAAGCTGACTCTAAAGCAAAAGCAGAAGTCGCAAAAGCAGAAGCCGCTGCAAAAGAAGAAGCAGAAGCTAAAGAAGCTTTAACTGAAGCTTTGAAACAAATTCCTGATAACGAATTGCTTGACAAAAAAGCAAAAGAAGAATTATTAAAGTCTGCTGAGTCTGGTGAATTAAATGCTTCTGATATTCTTGCTGAGTTAGCAGATGATGCTGAAAAAGCACAAGATACTAATCCAACAATTAAAACAGAAACTCCTGTATCTAAGGACAAGCTTCCTGAAGAGGTGCAAGCGGGAATTGAAGAAGGTGAAGTAGCGGATGCTGCTCGTCCTGAATCAGAAAAATTGCAAGATAAAGCTGATGATTTAACTGAAACAATTGAAAACTTAACGGATGATGCTGAGAAATTAAAAGCCGATGCTGAAAAGAAAGCTGAAACACTCAAAAAACAGGAAGATACTTTAAAAGAAGCAAAAGAAGCTCTTAAATCTGCTAAAGATAATGGATTTGCTGAAGATATCACAGCACCGTTAGAAAAAGCTGTAACTGCGATTGAAAAAGAACGCGATACTGCCAAATCTGAATTTGATGAAGCTGATGAAAAAGTTCAAGCTGCTACAGCTGAAATTCAAGATTTAACTGAAAAACGTGATAATCTTCTTGAAGAAGTAAAAAAAGCAGAAGCAAAAGAAGCTGCAGAACCAGCTAAACCAGCAGAAGAAACTCCAGAGGAAGCTGCAGAACCAACCGAAGCTGAAAAAGCTGCTAAAGCTAAAGCAGAGGCTGATGCTAAAGTTGCTGAATTAGAGAAAAAAGTAGCTGAAGAAGCTAAAAAAGTAGAAGAAGCTACCACTAAAGCTAAAAAAGAAGCTGCTGATGTAACTGCTGCTGAGACTGCAAAAGCAGAAGCAGACAAAGCTAAAGCTGACGCAGAAGCTGAATTAGCTAAGGCTAAAGAAGAAGCAGCTAAAGCAAAAGCTAAAGTTGAAGAAGAAGTTAAAAAAGAAGAAGACGCTAAAAAAGAAGAAGCAGCTAACTTAGAAGCTTTGAAAGGTGCTTTAGAGCAACTTGAAAAAAAAGCTGAAGATAAAATCAACAAGGATGATAGCATCAAGCCTGAAGATAAAGCGAAAGCTATCGAAGAAGCAAAAGCTGAAATCGGTAAAGAAGCCTTATTAAAAGCGATTGAAGATGGAGTTCTTACAGCTACTCAAGCTGTAGATGAATTCGTCAACGATGGCAACACAAAAGATAAAGCTCCTGAAGCTTATAAAACTAAAGAATTAACTGCTGACGAAACTAAAAAAATTGATGAAGCAGCTAAAAAAGAAGATTCTAAACCGATTGTTAAAAAACTTATAGACATTGCTGATGATTTAGCTGAAAAAATTGAACAATTAACTAACGAAGCTGATGAAGATAAAGCTGACGCTGCTGAAAAGGCTAAGGTAGTAGAAGAGAAGAATGCTGCGTTAGATAAACAAAAAGAAACTTTAGAAAAAACTAAAACTGCTCTTGAAACTGCTAAGAAAAACAATGCGGATCAAGCTATCCAAGATGGATTGCAAGATGCTGTAACTAAACTAGAAGCTTCAGTTGCTTCTGCTAAATCAGCTAGTGATGAAGCCAAAACTGATTTCGACGAAGTGAACGAATTGGTTCAAGAGGATGACGATGCAATTACTAGACTAACTGATGATTACAACGCAACTTTAGGTTACATCGAAAACTTAAAAGAAGTTCCTAAGGGTGAAGAACTGAAAGACTTTAGTGGTGGTGTAAATCCTAGTGATGCACCTTCTGACGACGCTAAACAACTTGACGAAGTACCAAGTGCTCTTAATGCTCCTGAATTCAACGGTGGTGTGAATCCTAGTGACTCTCCTTCTGGAGATCATGGCTCTGATTTCAATGGTGGGGTAAATGATGCAACACCTCCTACTGTAGCCGATGCTTCAGAATATAGTGGAGGAGTTAATGCGGCTGATGCTCCTGTAGCTGAGGTAGCTCCGGAATTCAACAGTGGAGTTAATAGTTTAGAAGCAGCAATTAACGAAGTCCCAGCGTATGTAGAAACAGGCGCCCCAGCAATTACTGAAGTCCCAGCGTATGCAGAGACAGGCGCTCCAGCGATTACTGAAATTCCAGCGTATGCAGAGACAGGCGCCCCAGCAATTACTGAAGTCCCAGCGTATGCAGAAACAGGAACTCCATCAGTTACT
>CAJZGT010000049.1 GCA_916048145.1 uncultured Streptococcus sp. | reverse complement strand
AAACTCCTTTTATACTAGAAACAATCGTAATGATTATATCATATTTTTTAAACCATGGGAACCATTTCCCATTTTTTAAACGTCAAGTGTACTATAGACAGCATTTTCTTCGATAAACTCACGACGAGGCTCTACTCGATCCCCCATCAACATATCAAAGATTTTATCTGCTTCTGCAGCATCATCCACAGAAACTCTAGCCATCAAACGGTGTTCAGGATCCATAGTTGTTTCCCACAACTGGTGATCATCCATCTCACCCAAACCTTTATAACGCTGAATGGTTGGTTTGGCACGACCCTCACTGTGGCGTGCTAAGGCTTCTTGGAGTTTAATTTCTTGATCTGCCCCTGGCTGGATATATTCTTTAATCTCGCTTCCAACCTTGACACCATAGATTGGTGGTTGGGCGATATAAACATAACCAGCTTCTAGGATTGGTTTCATATAACGATAAATCAAGGTTAAAAGAAGGGTACGAATGTGGGCACCATCGACATCGGCATCGGTCATCAAAACGAGTTTTTGGTAACGAGCCTTAGTGACATCAAATTCTGCACCAAATCCTGTTCCCATCGCTGTGAAAAGACTGCGAATTTCTTCGTTAGCTAGAATCTTATCCATACTTGCCTTTTCAACGTTCAAAATCTTACCGCGAATCGGAAGGATTGCCTGAAATTCACGGTTACGACCAGATTTGGCTGACCCACCAGCTGAGTCTCCTTCGACGATGAAGAGTTCTGTCTCTGCAGGATTGTTAGAAGAACAGTCCGCCAGTTTTCCTGGAAGGTTAGAAATTTCCAAACCAGATTTTTTACGGGTAACTTCACGCGCACGCTTGGCAGCCACACGAGCCTTCGCAGCCAAAATACCTTTTTCCACGATACGTTTAGCAATCTGTGGATTTTCCATGAGGAAATCAGAGAAGGCATCACTGAAGAGACGATTGGTAATCTTGACCACTTCGCTATTCCCCAGTTTTGTCTTGGTTTGTCCTTCAAACTGCGGATTTGGGTGTTTAACTGAGATAACTGCAGTCAGTCCTTCACGGACATCTTCTCCTGTTAAGTTGTCTTCATTGTCTTTCAGTAACTTATTCTTCCGAGCATAATCGTTGATAACACGAGTCAATGCTGTACGGAAACCCTGTTCATGCGTTCCACCTTCATGTGTATGAATATTATTAGCGAAACTCATAACATTTTCATGGTAGCCCGTTGTGTACTGCATGGCTACTTCAACTGTGATATCCTCCATCTCACCGTCAGTATAGATTGGTGTATCAAAGATAACATCCTTGTTCTCGTTGATATATTCAACGTAACTAGCAATCCCACCTTCATAATGGTAATGCTTGGTTTGTTCCAAACCTTCGCGCTTATCTGTGATGGAGATTTGAAGACCGCGATTTAGAAAGGCCAACTCTTGAATCCGTTTATTTAATTTATCAAAATCAAAGGTTGTTGTTTCCGTAAAGATTTCTGGGTCCGGTGTGAAGTGAACTGTTGTTCCCGTTTTATCCGTATCCCCAACCACCTCAAGGTCTGCGACAACATGACCACGACGGTATTCTTGGTAATGAATCTTACCATTTTTGTGGACATGAACGTCTAATTGAGTGGAAAGGGCGTTAACAACTGAGGACCCCACTCCGTGAAGACCACCTGAGACCTTATAGCCGCCACCGCCAAACTTTCCTCCAGCGTGAAGAACAGTAAAGACAGTCTCAACGGCAGGTCGGCCTGTTTTTTCCTGAATATCGACGGGGATCCCACGTCCATCATCAACAACTGTAATCGAATTATCTGGCTCAATAAAGACTTGAATATGGCTGGCAAATCCTGCCAAGGCCTCATCAATTGAGTTATCAACAATTTCCCAGACTAGATGGTGAAGACCTTCTTTTGAGGTTGATCCGATATACATCCCTGGACGCATACGAACAGCCTCTAAGCCCTCTAAAACTTGAATTTGACTGGCATCATAATCTTGTGCCTGCAGATTTTTGATTTCTTCTGTCATCTTATTCCTTTTTCTTACATGTCTAATACTTGTCTTAAATTCACGATACTGGTAAACAAGTGGGTAGCTAGTCCTGCAACTTGACCTGCTTCGATATCAATAGGACGATCACCAATAACAAGACCAGAGCTAATATGATACTTTTCTCTTAAATAAATCATGGACTCAGGGTTTGGTTTTCTCTTAAAGCCTGAGTTAGAAGTCACCACTTCTGTAAAATAAACCGCTATAGAGGTTTTTTCTAAAATTTCCAAGACTTGATTATTTCGGTGAGAGACCAGAAAATGACGCCCACCTTGATTTGAAATATCTTCCAATAAGTCAGAAACTCCATCAAACAAAATCGGGTGTTCTAGCTCTCTGGCTTCATTTTCCTTGTACTTTTCTAAAAAATACTCTAAATTGGGAGCGAATGTCTCAATCGCAAAATCAGTAGAAACCTTTAAAGCCTGATAGACACTATCATGGTCTTGTGTGATACCATACAGCGCTAAAGTTTCAACAAAGGCAGCTGTTGAAGTTTCATAATTATCCAGTAAAGTTCCACCTAAATCCCAGATGTAATCGTGATATTTCATACCCTTCATTATAGCATTTTTTTATGAAAAAAGCGATGATTTCCTAGATTTTTCCAAGTAAAAAAACGAGAGAATAACTCCCGTTTTACTGATTTTTACCAAAGACATCTCGATAGAGCATTCCTGTTCGTAAACTCTCTGCGTCTCCTCCTAATTGCTCCACCAACTCGTAGGCAAAGGCAAGGGCTGTTGAAGGGCCTCGACTGGTTGTCAAATGACCATCTACCACTACTGTTTCCTTGACGTAGTGACCATCAAGGATTTGCTCTTGAACGCCGTCATAGCAAGTGTACTGCTTATTTTTCAATAGCCCTGCTTGATTGAGGGCAATTGGCGCAGCACAAATGGCTGCCAGTTTTTTCCCTTCTCGTTCGAAGCTTTGCAATTCTTTCATCAAGGCCTGATTATCACGTAAATGTGCAGAACCAGGCATCCCTCCAGGGAGAACAATCATATCATAGGCTGATAAATCTCCATCAAAGACACGATCTGCTCTTACTTGAATTGCATGCGAACCCATCACTTGCTCTTCAAAACCAACCATATCACAAGTGATATTGGCACGACGCAAGACATCTACAACTGTCAAAGCTTCAATTTCCTCAAAACCCTGAGCTAACATAACTGCTACTTTAACCATGATTTTCTCCTTATTTAATTCGTTTTAATACAACTTTTTTTCGCTTGAATGGAACATTTCCACTCTTTTCTTCAGCTAAATTTGTCTGGTAACTCATAGATAAAAGCAAGCCAACGCCAATTAAGTTACTAATAATAGCCGACCCCCCTTGAGAAATGAAAGGCAATGGAATCCCAGTCAAGGGAAGTAAGCCTGTAACAGCACCGATATTCTCAAAGATATGAAAGAGTAGCATCATGATAAAGCCAGTCGAAATATAGGTATAGAACTGGTTATTCGATTTTAGTGTTATCTTTAGCATACGATAGATGAGAAGCAGATATAAAGCGATAACAAAAACAGAACCGATAAAACCAAAGTCTTCAGCAATAACAGTGAAAATCATGTCTGACTCTCGAACCGGAATCAGAAGATTCGATACATTGAATCCTTGACCAAACAAACCACCACTACCAATCGCAATCTGCCCTTGAGCCTGCTGATAAGTGGTTGTTTGGGCAAAGTCAAAAGGATTAAGCCAAGCTAGAATTCGATTAATTTGATAGGTTGGCATCCCAATCTGATGTAAGAAGGCACGTCCATCCTTACTCAAAAAAATTGTAAGAAAGCCGACTACACCAGTAACTCCTGTTGCAAAAACTGGGATAATAATTTTCCAAGAAACTCCTGATAATAAAACGATTCCTGAAAAGATAGCCACAAAAACCAAGGCTGTACCCAAGTCACTCTGAAGAGCTAAGAGAACTAGAATCGGAATAGTAAAAACAATCATCCAGCCTATCAATAGAAAATCCAAAGGAATTGTGCGTCGCCATTCCTTATGTTTTTGAGTAAATTGGACAATAATTCTTGCCAAAATCAAGATATAAGAAATTTTCATAAACTCTGAAGGTTGGAAGAGTGTTGCGCCCCCAATGGATACCCAGTTCTTAGCCCCAGTTGAAGCTACAAGACTTGGATTATAAAAAACCAGTGGTAAGACCATCAAAGCTAAACCAAGAACATATAGATAAGGGGTAATTTTCCAGAGAAATTCTGTATTAAAGAGCATGACCACAAAACCAATCACAAGCCCCAAGGCAATCCAGGCAACCTGCTGCCCTAAAATGGGTAAAATATTGTTCGGATAATCATGACTAACAGCTATATAAATAGTCACCACACCGATAACCAGTAGGAAAAATACTGGCAGGAGCAAACTATAATCGACTCTAGAGTCGAGAGAACGTTTCATATATTCACCTTTTCTCTTTCTTAGATTTTTCATTTTTGTTGTTTTGGAGGAAATCAATAACAGCAGAGGTAATCTGTTTCCTATTCACCTCTCTGATAGTTCTTTCCTTCGCTAAAGCTTGTCTAATCTGTTTACCATATCGTTTATGAACAACTCGACTATCCAGTATCACAGCAATGGAAGCTTGTTCCTCTTTTCTAATTGTTCTACCCAAAGCCTGTTTGAGACGAATAATGGCCATTGGCAACTGATAATCATAGAAAGGATTCTTCCCTTCCTGACGCAATTCATGATTTAATTTTCGTGTCAAAGGTTCTTGGGGATTTTGGAAAGGCAAGCGAGGAATTACTTGAATAACACAAGGATGGGTAGAAAAATCAACTCCCTCCCAGAAACTTCCTGTTCCAAGTAAGATTTGTCGCTCTCCTTTTTCAAAACGTTTCTTCAGTTGACTGGGTTCTCCATTTTTATATTGGGCTAAATGAGGATGGTCTAGTAAATCTGACACTGCTAACAGTAATTCTTTAGACGTAAATAAAACAAGCAAAGACTCTTGAAACGCCTGTAAGGAATGGATAACTGATGTAACCTCTTCTGCATAATCTAAAGGAGAATGTTCAGTTACTAACGGAAAATCATTTACTAATAAAATTTCTTGTTGCTTCTGTTGTAAAGATTCAACTGTAATAAGTGGAGCTTCAGTAAATCCTAATAAATCCGCTAAAGAAACTCTATTACTGATTTCAAGAGTGGCAGATACGCCAAGCACTCTGCAATCTTCTGGCAATAAATCTGCTAGTAGCAAGCGACCTTTTTTACTTGAACAAATTAACACATCCTTACTTGACTTCTCAGCTGTTGCCAGCCAAAATTCACGGTCCGATGTAAAAAAGCGCGTCATATCTCTATACTCGGGAAGATTTAACTCAGAAAAATGCTGGCGTAAGTTTTCAAGAGAATCCAACCACTTGTCATTCTTAAGTCCTGAGTAAAACTGATTTATCAAATAGCGACATTCAAACCCAATACTCTCAAGCAACCGTCTCTGAATAAGATCTTTTTCTGTTTCCAAGGACTTTTCAACTTGTGTTACTAAATTATCGAGAAGATAAGACTCTTGGGCGAGGTTTTCAAGAGCAATCAGCATTTTTTGAGCTTCATCTATGATTACCAAGCGATTGTTGACAAACTCTGGATCGTCCTCTAAACGTGTTACCAAATAAGCGTGATTGGTTAACAAAAGGCGACTCGATTTAGCCCTATCTTGACTGCGTTTCCAGAAGTCCTCAGAAATAAATAAACTTTTTTTTGAAAGTTTTCCATCATGTACAAATTCAGGTATAAAATGTTGATAACGATACAGCTGCCCGATTTCATCTAAGTCACCTGTTTCTGTCTCTGTTAACCAAATCAATACTTGCATTTTAAAGCGTGTGAATAGGCGGTTAGACTCTGGCCTATGAAGTACTTTATAAAAATTATCGAGTTTCAAATAATTTTGAGGTCCCTTAAGACTATGAATATCAATATGAAAAGTATCTTTTAATCGACTTCCTTCTTCTTGCATAATTTGATTTTGAAGGATTTTGGTAGGAACACTAACAAGGATACCACCTTCACTTTCCATGCTCAAAGCTGGCAGTAGGTAACCATAAGTCTTTCCAAGTCCCGTTTGGGCTTGAATAAATGCGGTTTTCTGTTCCTTTAATAACTGCTCAACTTTTTCTGCAAATTCAACTTGCTGAGGACGTTCATCCAAGTCTAATAAGGAAATATTTTTAGTAAAATCCTTAGATAGCTTACGTGGTTTTAAAGACTGACTTTTCTTTCTTAGAAAGAGTCCATGGAACTCCATCAAATCGTGAGAAGAAAGGAGGGACTGTCGCTGATATACTTCTTCAATCACTAAATAAGTTTCATAAAGGAGGTTATCCGCAAGATTTAACAACGTTTCTAAAAGTCCTTTTGGTAACTGAAAAAGTTTTTGACGCATAAAAAGCAAAAGCTCTGCTGTTGCTTGTGCATCAGAGAGAGCGGTGTGGGCGTGGTCTAACTTAATCCCTAACTCTTGACAGAGAATGCCGAGATTGTACTTTTCAAACTGAGGGTACAAAACCTGTGCTAACTCAACGGTATCCACTCGTGGAGTTCTCAATTCATAACCTTCAAAAAATAAATACTCTGCCAGAAGATTTGCATCAAACTGTACATTGTGCGCGACAAAAACACCATCCTTGACCAGTTCAAAAATCCTTCCAGCTACCTGTGAAAACTCTGGAGCAACTGCCAACCGTTGATCAGTCAAACCTGTTAATTCTTTTATATGAGAATCCAAGGGCTCATGGGGATTGACATCAGTCCCATACTGATCGACGATTTCGCCATTTTCAATCACCACAATACCCACTTGAATAATTTTTGCCTTGCTTCCGGTGCTAGTGGCCTCTAAATCAACAACCACATACCGATTAGTTCTCGAATTCATCATTAAAAATTATATCAAAAAAAGCCCTGTTTGACACCCCTCAACTTCGATAGAAAAATCTCTTTGCTTGAAAAAATTTTTATAAAATGTTTGAATAGTATTATATAGAAAAGGAGAAATAAGATGAACCCATTAGATTTGTTTAACCAAGTAAAAGAATTAATCGAAACAAAAGATTTCGAAACTGCAAAAACCTTTGTTGCGGAAAATCAAGAACAGCTTGGAGAATACTTCTCTCAAGCTCAGCAGTTGATTTCTGGTTCTGAAGGTCTAGATGGCCTCGTTGGAAAGATTAAAGGATTTTTCTAAAAGATATAAAGGCGCCTGAAACTATCAGGTGCCTTTTTGAGATATTTTTTTCATTATTTTGGGCAGATAAGAGCTGATTTCCGTCGGCAAGACCACATAATGTTCTTGAGATAATTCTTGGGCTATGGCTGAATGAAGATGGGTTGCCACTGCCACACGTTCGTAGAGACTGGCCTGTCGAAATTGGCCTGCAAATCCTGCAATCATTCCAGCCAGTGTATCTCCCATTCCCCCAGTCGCCTGATAGGGACCACCAACCTGTAACTGGTAATAATCAGATTGGCCAACTTGCCAAATACGAGTAGCTGGACCTTTCTCCACCAAAATGGTTCCTTGAGGAAAGGAAGTCAGGGCACTAGCCGTTGCAGCTTCCTTTTGCTGTTCAATCGTAATTCCAGACAATTTTTCCCATTCTTTTTGGTGGGGAGTTAGGATAATCTGGCTCGACGGAAATGACAACTTGGTCTTAGCAAGAATGGTCAAGGCTCCTCCATCCACAATCAAAATCTGATTTTGATTTAGATTAGCAAAGACCTGCTTGATTAGGTCCTCTCCAAAAGTATCGTCGCTTAAACCAGGCCCCAATAAGACAATTTCTGCCTTCTCTATTTGCTCTTTTAATAATTGCTGGTCTTGAAGAGAAAAGGCCATAGCCTCAGGTAAATGGCTGTGCAGAGCTAAGATATTTTCCCTATCCGTTCCAACGGTCACCAATCCTGCACCGCTTTTTACAGCTGCTATAGCAGCCATGATGATGGCACCACCATAAGGATAAGTCCCACCCAGTAACAGCAAACGACCATAGTTTCCTTTATGACTTGTACGAGAACGTTCAATAATGACTTTTTCTAATAATGCTTGCTCAATCACTTTCATTGTTTTTTCCTCTCTATTCATTATACTATAAAGTCTATCCACCTTGCATCTTAAATATAAATCTCTTCGTTCATATAGAAAAAGAGGGGACAAAGCCCCTCTACTCTCCTTTCGTCTAAACACGAAAGTAAACGATTTCATTTTTACTAGTAAAGACGGAGAGGCCTAATTGGTCCTCTCCATCTATTCGACTCATTTATCAATTCATTTTTTATCTTCTACTAATCTATACAAATAGAATGGTATTAGGCGCATAGACTAATCCTCTTTGCGTTTTGCAGTTAATAAGGCTGCTGACAAAGCCAAGGTAACACCTGCCAAGAAAATAGCTGTTTCTGACTGTTTTTCACCAGTTTCTGGCAATCTCTTGTCTTCCTTGGCAACTTGAACTGGTGTTTCTGGAGTCTGAGCTTTTTCTAACGAACTTAGTTTAAACTCTGGTTTTTCTACTGTCGGTGCTGGTTGATTCCCTACTGTAGCTAGAATACCACGGTACTCTGGAAGTTTATGTTCTAGAGCCATTACAGCATTAACACCACCCTTAAATTCAGGTTTCTCAACACTTGGTACTGCTTGATCTCCTACTGTAGCTAGAACTCCTGTGTATTCTGGAACTTCATTGACTGCTGCTTCTACAAAGTTAGAACCACCTTTAAATTCTGGAACTTCGTTTACTGCTGCTTCTACAAAGTTAGCACTGCCTTTGAATTCTGGAACTTCATTGACCGCTGCTTCTACAAAGTTAGCACCACCTTTGAATTCTGGAACATCGTTCACTGCTGCTTCTACAAAGTTAGCACCGCCTTTGAATTCTGGAACTTCGTTTAC
>CAJZGT010000048.1 GCA_916048145.1 uncultured Streptococcus sp. | reverse complement strand
ATCAGTAACCCAACGTCTTCTCTAGAGGAAGGAAAAGAGGTGAAGGCTGATGAAGCAACTAATTAGTCTAAAAAATATCTGCAGAAGTTACCGTAATGGTGACCAAGAACTGCAGGTACTCAAAAATATCAATCTAGAAGTGAATGAGGGTGAGTTTGTTGCCATTATGGGACCATCTGGTTCTGGTAAGTCTACTCTGATGAATACGATTGGGATGTTGGATACACCAAGCAGTGGCGAATATTATCTTGAAGGTCAAGAAGTGGCGGGACTAGGTGAAAAACAACTAGCCAAGGTTCGCAATCAACAAATCGGATTTGTTTTTCAGCAGTTCTTTCTTCTATCCAAACTTAATGCTCTGCAAAATGTAGAATTACCCTTGATTTATGCAGGAGTTTCGGCTTCAAAACGGCGCAAGTTAGCTGAGGAATATCTTGATAAGGTTGAATTGACAGAACGTAGTCACCATTTGCCTTCTGAATTATCTGGTGGTCAAAAGCAACGTGTAGCCATCGCGCGTGCCTTAGTAAACAATCCTTCTATTATCCTAGCGGACGAACCGACAGGAGCCTTGGATACCAAAACAGGTAACCAAATCATGCAATTATTGGTTGAACTGAATAAAGAAGGAAAAACCATTATCATGGTAACGCATGAGCCTGAAATCGCTGCTTATGCCAAACGCCAGATTGTTATTCGAGATGGAGTTATTTCATCTGATAGTGCTCAGCTAGAAAAGGAGGAAAACTAAGATGCAGAATCTGAAATTTGCCTTTTCATCTATCATGGCCCACAAGATGCGCTCTTTTCTCACTATGATTGGGATTATCATTGGTGTTTCATCAGTTGTTGTGATTATGGCTCTGGGGGATTCCATGTCTCGTCAGGTTAATAAAAATATGACCAAGTCACAGAAGAATATCCATGTCTTTTTCTCACCCATTAAAAGTAAAGACGGTTCTTTTACCCAAAAACAATCAGCTTTGACAGTTTCTGGGAAAGAAGAGGAAGTTCCTGTGGAACCACCAAAACCGCAAGAATCCTGGGTCAGGGAGGCGGCCAAACTGAAGGGGGTAGATAGTTACTATGTAACCAACTCAACAAATACCACCTTGTCTTATAAGGATAAAAAAGTTGAGCGTGCTAGCTTGACAGGTGGAAATATTACTTACATGAAGGCAGTTGAAAATGAAATTGTTGCAGGACGAAGTCTTATAGCTCAGGATTATAAAGATGTGGCCAGTGTCATTTTACTAGACAAAGAACTTGCTAATAGTCTGTTTGGGTCAGCTCAAGAAGCGGTTAACCAGATTATAGATGTTGGTGGCTTTAGTTATCGTGTCATTGGTGTCTATACTAGCGATGAGGCCAAGGCTGCCAAGACTTTTGGTATTGGTGGACTTCCGATTACAACTAATATTTCTCTTGCCAATAACTTCAATATGGATGAAATTTCTAATATTGTCTTCCGTGTCAATGATACCAGTTTGACACCAACAGTGGGACCAGAATTAGCTAGAAAATTGACCGAGATTGCTGGTCTTCAGCAAGGGGAGTATCAGGTGGCAGATGCGACTGCAGCCTTCCAAGAAGTACAACAATTTTTCGGCTTTATAACTACGATTATTAGTGCCATTGCAGGAATTTCCCTTTTTGTTGGCGGGACTGGTGTTATGAACATCATGCTGGTTTCGGTGACAGAGCGTACTCGTGAGATTGGTCTCCGTAAGGCTTTGGGTGCGACACGTGCTAATATTTTAATCCAGTTTTTGATTGAATCCATGATTTTGACCTTGCTTGGGGGAGTTATTGGTCTAACCATTGCGACAGGCTTAACCGCTATAGCTGGCCTACTTTTACAAGGTTTGATTGCGGGTATAGAAGTAGGAGTATCAATCCCAGTTGCCCTATTTAGTCTTGCAGTTTCGGCTAGTGTTGGTATGATTTTTGGAGTCTTGCCAGCTAACAAGGCATCGAAACTTGATCCAATTGAAGCCCTTCGTTATGAATAAGATCAACAAGATGGACACTTGTCTATCTTGTTTTTGTATAGATTTCCCTATCGAAAATCCTTAAAAATGTGATATAATGAAGTGTTAGAAAAACAGGTTTCATTTGCCTGGAAAGGAAAAATTATGTCTGAAAAGAATTTTTATATTACAACGCCGATTTACTATCCATCTGGTAAACTTCATATCGGTTCTGCCTACACAACTATCGCATGTGATGTCCTAGCACGTTACAAACGCCTGATGGGCTACGATGTCTTTTATTTGACAGGTCTTGATGAGCATGGTCAAAAGATTCAACAAAAAGCAGAAGAAGCTGGCATTACACCACAAGCCTATGTTGATGGAATGGCAGTTGGAGTTAAAGAACTCTGGCAATTACTAGATATCTCATACGATAAATTTATCCGTACAACGGATGATTACCATGAAAAAGTGGTGGCTCAAGTATTTGAGCGCTTGCTTGCTCAAGATGACATCTATTTGGGTGAATACTCTGGTTGGTATTCAGTCTCAGATGAGGAGTTCTTTACAGAAAGCCAGCTTGCAGAAGTTTTCCGTGACGAATCTGGAAATGTAACTGGTGGTATTGCTCCATCAGGTCACGAGGTTGAATGGGTATCTGAAGAATCATACTTCCTTCGCCTTAGCAAATACCAAGATCGTTTGGTCGAATTTTTCAAGTCCCATCCTGAATTTATCACTCCAGATGGTCGTCTGAATGAAATGCTTCGCAACTTCATCGAGCCAGGTTTAGAGGATTTGGCAGTTTCTCGTACAACCTTTACATGGGGTGTGCCAGTGCCATCTAATCCAAAACACGTTGTCTATGTTTGGATTGATGCCCTTCTTAACTATGCGACAGCACTTGGTTACGGTCAAGACGAACATGGTAACTTTGACAAGTTCTGGAATGGAACAGTCTTCCACATGGTAGGAAAAGACATCCTTCGATTCCACTCAATCTACTGGCCAATCCTTCTTATGATGTTAGATATCAAATTGCCAGATCGTTTGATTGCTCACGGTTGGTTCGTCATGAAAGACGGCAAAATGTCTAAATCTAAAGGGAATGTCGTTTACCCTGAAATGTTGGTAGAACGTTATGGTCTAGATCCACTTCGATACTACCTCATGCGGAGCCTTCCAGTTGGTTCAGACGGAACCTTCACTCCTGAAGACTATGTAGGCCGTATCAACTACGAATTGGCTAATGATCTTGGGAACCTCCTCAACCGTACTGTTTCTATGATTAACAAGTATTTTGATGGGGAAGTCCCTGCCTATGTAGAGGGTGTAACAGAGTTTGACAATGCTCTTGCTCAAGTAGCTGCTGAATCAATCGCCGACTACCACACCTACATGGAAGCAGTTGACTACCCGCGTGCGCTTGAAGCGGTCTGGACCCTTATCTCTCGTACCAACAAATACATCGACGAGACAGCTCCATGGGTCTTGGCCAAGGATGAAGCTCTCCGTGACCAATTAGCAAGTGTTATGAGCCACTTGGCAGCCAGTCTTCGTGTCGTAGCACACTTGATTGAGCCATTTATGATGGAAACCAGTCGTGCAGTCTTGAATCAACTTGGCTTGGAAGAAGTAGCAAGCCTTGAAAACTTGAGCTTGGCTGACTTCCCAGAAGATGTGACTGTAGTTGCCAAAGGAACACCAATCTTCCCACGTCTGGATATGGAAGAAGAAATCGCCTATATCAAGGAACAAATGGAAGGTAACAAACCAGCAGTCGAAAAAGAGTGGAACCCAGACGAAGTTGAACTCAAACTAAACAAGGAAGAAATCAAATTTGAAGACTTTGACAAGGTCGAAATCCGTGTCGCAGAAGTCAAAGAAGTGTCTAAAGTAGAAGGCTCAGATAAGTTGCTTCAATTCCGCTTGGATGCTGGTGATGGTGAAGATCGTCAAATTCTCTCAGGAATTGCAAAATACTATCCAAACGAACAAGAATTGGTCGGCAAGAAAGTTCAAATCGTTGCCAATCTCAAACCTCGTAAGATGATGAAGAAATATGTCAGTCAAGGTATGATCCTATCAGCTGAACATGATGGAAAATTAACCCTTCTCACAGTTGATTCAGCTGTACCAAATGGAAGTGTGATTGGGTAAAAGTAAAAGACCAACGTTATCCACGTTGGTTTTTCTTGTTATGTGCGAGATTTTCTAAGAAGTGGTCTATCTCCTTTTGTGATCTGAGGATGACAACTTTATCTGGATAGGTTTCTTGAACCCACTTGTAGCGTTCCTTAGCGGATTTGCTCCGTCCGTCCCAAAGAATCCATCGAATAAACTTCCAATTAAATTGTTCTTGACAACCAGCTGCCATACTTTCTCTAACCTTGCCTCGGTATTTGATATAACGTTTAAAAGCCCGAAATAGACAAGTCCATGGTGAAAAATTGAGAAAGATGATTTGATCAGCTTCCTGCATTCTTTCTTCGTAATAGTACCAAGAATAATTACCATCGATGACCCAAGCTTCATGCTTGGTGAGAAAATTTTTCATCTCGCTCAACATCCATTCGCGGTCGCTGTCTTGCCAACCAGGTTGAAATTGGAGTGTGTCCATGTGAAGTTTTGGAATGGAGTAGTAGTTAGATAAGTTTTCTGCTAGAGTTGACTTACCAGCACCAGAATATCCGATAACTGCGATTTTCATTTTCTACCTTTTCCTATTTGGAGACAAAAAAACAGCCTCTATGGACTGTTTCTTATTTAGCAAGTTTAGCTGAAAGACGAGCTTTGTCGCGGCTTGCTTTGTTTTTGTGAATCAAACCTTTAGTTTCTGCTTTATCGATAGCTGAGCTAGCAGCACGGAAAAGTTCTTCAGATGGGTTTGCTTCGAAAGCTTTGATAGCAGTACGCATAGCTGATTTTTGAGCTGAGTTTTTTTCGTTTTGTTTAACGTTCAATTCAGCGCGTTTGATAGCTGATTTAATGTTTGCCAATGTTCTTACCTCCATATTTACTAACTATACCATTATATCTGAAAACTTACGTTTTGACAAGGGAAAATTATTTTTTTAAGTAAATTTCATCGATTTCATGGTTCTTTGTTTTATGCAGAATCACTTCTGCACGATTTCTAGTTGGTTCAATATAATTTTGTAGATTTGTGAGATTGATACTGGTCCAGACTTGATGAGCAAAAGATTCCACTTCCCCAATCGGCATTTGAGTAAAAGGATAATAATAGCTATCAGGGTCGTTTTGGGCTAGGCTCAGCATTTTCAAGAAACGGTCCAGATACCAACTCTCGATGTCATCGACTGCAGCATCAACGTAGATTGAAAAGTCAAAGAAGTCAGTGATATAGAGACGCTCGTTTTGTGGATTTTGAAAGACATTTATTCCCTCAACAATGACAAAATCAGCAGCTTTAACGCTTTGCTTTTCCTCAGGTACGATGTCGTAGACTTCATGAGAATAGACAGGAATATCTACATCTTGTCCATTTTTAATGCGGTCCAAGAAGTTGAGGAGAGCTTCCATATCATAGCTTTCAGGAAATCCCTTACGATTTAGAATCCCTTGCTCAATCAAGGTCTGGTTGGGATAGAGAAAGCCATCAGTTGTTACCAACTCAACCGTAGCATCTGTAAGCGTACGGGACAGTAGGATTTGAAGTAGGCGACTGGTTGTGGATTTTCCAACGGCAACACTCCCAGAAACCCCAATGATAAAAGGCTGGGATTTGCTTTCACGTTGAAGGAAAATTCCTTTTGAAAAGGCCAAATCATCCTTGGTACGTTTGTAAATTTGGATGAGATGGGCTAGGGGTAGATAGACATCGGTAACATCCTGTAAACTAATCTGGTCATTAAAACTCTTGATGGATTCTAATTCCTCTTCTGTCAAAGGAGGTGTTGTCTTTCGATGCAATGATTGCCAAGTCTGGCGACTGATTTTTTCAAAATGTAAAAATTCGTTGGTCATAAGTTTGTCTTTCTGATTCGATATCTTAGTATAGCATATTTTGGGACTAAAAACATCTAGTATCTGATAGAAAAAGTTTCTTTCGATTAGAAAAATAATGACAAACTACATCATATTGTCAAATTACTTGGAAACGATTTAATATTTCGTTAAATTATGGTAAAATAGTTTCATGAGTAAAATGTATTATGCAGAGAATCCTGACGCTGCTCACGACATTCATGAGTTGCGAGTAGAATTGTTGGGACAAAAAATGACCTTTTTAACGGATGCGGGTGTTTTTAGCAAGAAAATGGTTGACTTTGGAAGTCAACTCTTGCTCAAGTGTCTAGAGGTCAACCAAGGAGAAACTGTCCTTGATGTAGGCTGTGGTTACGGACCTTTGGGCTTGTCATTGGCTAAGGCTTATGGAGTTCAGGCGACCATGGTCGATATCAACAATCGTGCCTTGGATTTAGCGCGACAAAATGCTGAACGAAATAAAGTAGAAGCGACGATTTTCCAGTCCAACATCTATGAACAAGTTAAAGGACATTTTGACCATGTCATTTCTAATCCTCCTATCCGTGCGGGCAAGCAAGTGGTTCATGAAATCATTGAGAAAAGTAAAGATTTCTTGAAAACTGGTGGAGATTTAACAATCGTTATCCAGAAGAAACAAGGGGCTCCAAGTGCTAAGTCTAAGATGGAAGATGTGTTTGGCAATTGTGAAATCGTCAAAAAAGATAAGGGATACTATATCCTTAGAAGTGTGAAAGAATGAGAGCAGTTGATTTAATCCAAAAGAAACGAGATGGTCAAGAATTAACTTCGAGTGAAATTGAATGGTTAGTTGAAGGCTATGTGTCAGGAACTGTTCCTGATTACCAAATGTCTGCCCTGGCTATGGCTATTTATTTCAAGGGAATGACCACAAAAGAAATTTCTGATTTGACCATGAATATGGTTCAAACTGGCCAAGAGTTTGACTTGTCAGCTATTAAAGGTATTAAGGTTGATAAGCATTCTACCGGTGGTGTTGGTGATAAGGTAACCTTGATTTTGGCTCCCTTAGTGGCTAGCTTTGGCGTTCCTGTAGCTAAAATGAGTGGTCGAGGTCTCGGCCATACTGGAGGAACAATTGATAAATTGGAATCCATTAAGGGCTATCAAGTTGAGCGCAGTCAAGAGGACTTTATTGCACAGGTGCAAGATATTGGAGTATCTGTCATTGGGCAATCAGATCAGCTGGTAAAAGCCGACAAGCTTTTATATGCCCTTCGTGATGTGACCGCAACTGTTGACACGATTCCTTTGATTGCGAGTTCGGTGATGAGTAAGAAAATCGCGGCAGGGGCGGATGCTATCTTGCTAGACGTGACTGTTGGAGAGGGTGCCTTCATGAAGACGGTTGATGAGGCGCGTGAATTGGCTCAAACCATGGTGGAACTTGGTAAGGCAGTTGGTAGAAAAACGATAGCAGTCATTACGGATATGAGCCAGCCTTTAGGGAGTGCTATTGGAAATCGTCTGGAGATTCTTGAAGCACTGGAGATTTTACAAGGTCAAGGCCGTCAGGACATTACCCACTTCATCTGTGAATTGGCTCAAATTATGCTTGGTTTGGCAAATGTAAACAAGACAGTTGAAGAAGTTCACCAACATCTTGAAAATGGTAAGGCACTGGATAAGTTTGAGGAGATGGTCCAAGCCCAAGGTGGAGACTTGGAAGACCTCTATCGTCCTGTAAATGTAGCCCATGTGGTGGAAATCCCTGCTCAGGAAACGGGTGTCATTTCAGCTCTTCCAGCTATGGAATTTGGGCTTTATGCTATGAGACTGGGGGCAGGCCGTGCAGTTAAGTCTGATGCCTTGGACTATGAAACAGGAATTGTTTTTGAAAAGAAAGTTGGAGATTACGTTCAAAAGGGAGAAATTGTTGCAAAAGTATACACAAATGGAAAAATTTCTCCTCAGCTAGTTACAGATTTTCAAAAATATGTTAAAATAAATGATAGCGTGCAAAGTTTACGAGAAATTATAGAAATAATCTCATAAACCGCAGGAGAATCCGAATATGAAATTAAATAAATATATCGATCATACGCTTTTAAAACAAGATGCAACAGAAAATCAAATTGATTGTTTGTTGTCTGAGGCTAGAGAGTATGATTTTGCCAGTGTTTGCGTTAATCCAACCTGGGTTGAACATGCTAAAAAAGGGCTTGAAGGCACAGATGTCAAGGTCTGCACAGTAGTAGGTTTCCCTTTGGGAGCAACAACTTCAGCTGTGAAAGCATTTGAAACAAAAGAAGTTATCCAAAATGGTGCAGATGAAATTGATATGGTGATCAATGTTGGAGCTCTCAAATCAGGTAATTTAGCCTTAGTTGAGTCAGATATTCGCGCAGTAGTGGAAGCGAGTGGAGATAAGTTAGTGAAAGTCATTATTGAAGCTTGCCTACTGACAGACCAAGAAAAAGTTTTGGCTTGCCAATTGGCCCAAAAAGCGGGAGCTGATTTTGTTAAAACATCTACTGGCTTTTCAACTGGTGGTGCTACGGTAGCAGATGTCACGTTAATGCGTGAAACAGTTGGACCTGATATGGGAGTCAAGGCTGCTGGTGGAGCTCGTTCTTATGCAGATGCTCTTGCATTTGTGGAAGCAGGGGCGACCCGTATCGGAACTTCAGCTGGAGTAGCCATTTTAAAAGGAGAATTGGCAGATGGCGACTACTGAGTTGATTGAACTAGCAATTGAAACCAGCAAGAAAGCCTATGTGCCCTATTCTCATTTTCCAGTCGGAGCTGTTCTAGTGGCAAAGGATGGTAGTATTTATACAGGTGTCAATATCGAGAATGCTAGTTATTCTTTGACCAACTGTGGAGAACGTACAGCCATTTTTAAAGCAGTTTCTGAAGGTCAAAGAGAATTTTCAGAATTAATTGTCTATGGACAGACTGAAAAACCAATTTCACCATGTGGTGCTTGTCGCCAAGTGATGGCTGAATTTTTTGAACAAGATCTAAAAGTGACCTTAGTCGCAAAAGATAAATCGACGGTCGAGATGACGGTCGGGGAATTACTTCCATACTCTTTTACAGACTTAAACTAGTCTGAGTCGCTCTCTGAGTGGCACGGTCCTTGTGGCCAACCAATCCATACTTGCAACATCGTTGCACATCTTATTTAG
>CAJZGT010000047.1 GCA_916048145.1 uncultured Streptococcus sp. | reverse complement strand
GAGCTGTCGCATCTGCGATCGCAAAAGGCACATTCAAGCTCTTAGCCAAGGTCTGAGCAAGGAAAGTTTTCCCCGAACCAGTTGGGCCAATCATCAAGATGTTTGACTTCTGCAAATCTACATCTTCCGACTCTTCACGCGTATCGTGGAAATTGATACGTTTGTAGTGGTTGTAAACCGCCACTGCCAAGGCACGCTTGGCACGATCTTGACCAATTACATAGTGGTTCAAGATATGGAGGAGTTCGATTGGTTTTGGAACTTCAGACAAGTCTGCCAAGACTTCTTCCGCCAACTCCTCTCGAATGATTTCCTGGGCTAACTCCACACATTCATTACAGATAAAGGCGTTGTTACCTGCGATTATTTTTTGTACTTCTTCCTGGCTTTTGCCACAAAACGAGCAATAAACCATCATATCATTATTCCTAGTTGTAGGCATGATTTCCTTCCGTTCTATTCTATACTGTCATTCTATCTAAAATAAGGTCATGTAAAAAGCATGGATACTATTGACCAAATTGGTAAAGGCATTTAACCAGAGCAGGACAGAAAGTCCATAGCGCTTTTTACGAAAAGCCTGTGCTCCTGCAAGCAAGCAGACCAAACACAGCATGGCTGTGAAAAAACCAAATATACTACGTTCCATTAGACTTCCTTTCTCTTGCGGTATTGGATGGTAAAATCATAAGGATTTTTCTCATCTTTGGCGTAAAATTTGCTTGAAACTGTCTCAAAAAGAGACAGGTCAAACTCTTCAGGGAAATAGGTATCTCCTTCCACCCGAGCATGAATGTGAGTCACAATCACTTCGTCCAGGTAGGGTTCAAAAGCCTGAAAAATTTGCTTCCCACCGATAATATAAAGATTCTTGTCTTGAGCCTGATACCAGTCGAGAACAGACTGGATGTCCTGAAAAGTAGCAACCCCGTCTATCTTTTCTTCAGAATTACGCGTCAAAATCAAGGTCTCCCGTTTTGGAAGCAAGCGACGCCCCATTCCATCAAAGGTCACACGCCCCATCAAGATAGCATGATTCAAAGTTGTTTCTTTGAAGTGTTGCAATTCTGCTGGCAAATGCCAAGGCAGACGATTATCCTTACCAATCACACCCTCTTCATCCTGGGCCCAAATAGCTACGATTTTCTTAGTCATGCTTCCATCCTTTTCACTGATAGTACTATTTTATCAAAAAACTCAAAAAAAGACTGGTTTGGAATGCGTTCAGTTTGATAGAAAAGAAGCAGGCTAGCTTTAGCCTGCTTCTACGGTCCCTAGGACATGCGTTTTTTTGCTTCTGATTCAATTTTGTTAACTACTTCTTGAATACTTAGTCCAGTTGTATCAAGGTAAACTGCATCCTCTGCTTGTTTAAGAGGTGAAGTCTCACGATGGCTATCCTTGTAGTCACGCGCAGCAATTTCCTCTTTTAAGGTTTCAAGGTCTGTTTCAATTCCCTTGGCAATATTTTCCTTGTAACGACGCTCTGCTCTTTCATCAACAGAAGCTACTAAGAAAATTTTCAATTCTGCTTGTGGCAATACAACAGTTCCAATATCGCGACCATCCATGACAATCCCACCTTGCTGGGCAATCTCTTGTTGAAGAGAAACTAGTTTCTCACGTACTTCAGGAATTGCCGCAATAGCAGAAACATGATTGGTCACTTGATTTTCACGAATAGGATGGGTAATATCCACATCTCCTACAAAGACAAGCTGTTCTCCAGTTTCTGAACGCCCAAAGCTGATTGGATGCTGGTCCAATAAGGCTAAAAGTTCCTCAATCTCTTCCACTCCTAACTGGTGTTTCAGAGCCATATAGGTCGCCGCACGATACATGGCACCTGTATCTAGATAGGTATACCCAAAATCTTTAGCAATAATCTTAGCAACCGTACTCTTACCGCTTGAAGCTGGACCATCGATAGCAATTTGAATCGTCTTCATTTATGACTCCTATCTAGTCTTAATCACATCTCCAGGATTTGCAAACCAAGATCCTGTAGCCATATGTCCAGGATTCAATGCTTCTAATTGAGCAATTGAAATACCTGCACGTTGTGCCAAGACAGCTTCACCCTCACCAACCTGAACTGTAATTGTTCCTTCACTAGCAGCATGTTCTTCAGAATGACTCTCACTAGAGGAGCTCTCTGTAGAAGTTGCTTCTTCAGTCTTGCTAGATGAAGAAGACGATTCTTCTGTTACAGAAGTTGAAGCAGGGGCAGATGAATCATAAAAATCTTTCAAGGCTGCTGTGCGATTACTCCCTCCGCTTGAAAGGTAAATCAATACTATAATCATTGCTACAACAATCACGAAAAAGAGACTAGCTAGAATCGTCAAAACACGATTTGCAACAACGCCTGTACCTTTTTGATTACGTTGACGTCGTTCCGTTCTCGTCTGTTCTTCCTGATTCTCATAAATATCTTCTTGCCACGGTTCTTTTGCCATACCTTACTCCTTGTTTTTTTTTACTTTTCCTATTACAATATAAATATGAAAATCACACTTATACCTGAACGTTGCATCGCCTGTGGGCTTTGTCAAACTTATTCTGATTTATTTGACTACCACGATAATGGAATCGTGCGTTTTTACGATGACCCTGACCAACTAGAAAAAGAAATCTCTCCTAGTCAGGACGTCGTAGAAGCTGTTAGAAACTGTCCGACACGTGCCTTGATTAAAGATTAACTTTAACATCGATAGGAACGTTCCACTCCTTCTAGTTTAGCACATTTCCATGCAAAATTATAGTCTTTTCTCTTTATTTTTTTCTGTAAAATCAGGAAGGTCACTTTTTTCTTTGACGAGATAAAGTGGTCTTTTTTTAGTCTCTAGATAAATCTTACTGATATACTTGCCGAGAATCCCAATGGTCAAGAGTTGAATCCCACCAAGGAAGAGAATAACAGCCATCAGAGAGGTCCAACCTGACGTCGGATTGCCCAAAATGAGGGTCCGAACCACAACAAAAAAGGTCATTAGTAGAGAAATAAAACAAGATAGGAGACCTGCCACAAAGGCTATAATCAAGGGAAAATCTGAAAAGTTAACAATCCCTTCAATAGAGTAGAAAAAGAGTTGCCTAAAACTCCAACTGGTCTTGCCAGCCTGCCTTTCGACATTTGGATAGTCCAGATAGTGAGTTTTAAAACCGACCCAGGCAAAGAGTCCCTTTGAAAAACGATTGGACTCAGTCAAGCTTAAAATGGAATCTACTACAGATCTTCTCATCATGCGAAAATCACGGACACCTGACGGCAGGGCTACTGGACTAATTTTTTTCATGAAGCCGTAAAATAGATCAGCACAAAAACTGCGAAAGAAGGGTTCTCCCTCCCGACTAGTTCTCCGTGTTCCTACACAGTCTAAATCTGCATTCTGGTCTAGTAAGGTTTTCATCTCAAGCAACATACTAGGAGGATCCTGGAGGTCTGCATCCATCACCACCACCAAATCCCCTGTCGCATATTGCAAGCCTGCATAGAGGGCTGCTTCTTTGCCAAAATTTCGCGAGAAAGAAATATAATGAACTGCCGGATTTTGCTCCCGATAGGTCTTTAAGAGTTCCAAAGTCCCATCACTTGAGCCATCGTCGACAAAGACATACTCGATTTCTGTTTCCAAATCTGGAAGTAAAGCTTCCAAAGCCTGATAAAAAAGAGGAAGTACTTCCTCTTCGTTTAAACAGGGGACAATGATTGATATCACCATCTTAGTCTTCAAATCCATTTGGATGCTTGCTTTGCCAACGCCATGCGTCTTCACACATTTGGGTGATGCCTAATTCTGCTTCCCAGCCCAGTTCTGCTTTGGCTTTTGCAGGATCTGAATAGCAGGCTGCGATATCCCCTGGGCGACGGTCTACGATGCGGTAAGGAATTGGACGTCCCACCGCTTTTTCCATATTTTGGATAATTTCAAGAACTGAGTAGCCTTTACCTGTTCCAAGGTTATAAACGTTTAGACCTGAACCTTTTTGGATTTTTTTCAGAGCTGCGACGTGACCTTTAGCCAAATCGACAACGTGGATATAGTCACGAACACCAGTTCCATCTTCCGTATCGTAATCGTCTCCAAACACTTGCACTTGCTCTAATTTCCCAACGGCTACTTGAGTCACATATGGCAAGAGATTGTTTGGAATACCGTTTGGATTTTCTCCCAAATCTCCACTCTCATGGGCTCCGATTGGGTTAAAGTAACGAAGCAAGACCACATTCCATTCTGAGTCTGCTTTGTAAATATCCGTCAAAATTTCCTCTAGCATAAGCTTGGTGCGGCCATATGGGTTGGTCACTGAAAGTGGGAAATCTTCCAAGATTGGCACTGTATGAGGATCTCCGTAAACTGTCGCAGAAGAACTGAAAATGATGTTTTTACAGTTGTTTTCTTCCATGGCTCTCAAAAGGCTGACAGTTCCTGCGATATTGTTGTCATAGTAGGCAAGAGGGATACGGGTAGATTCACCAACAGCCTTCAAACCAGCAAAGTGAATGACCCCTGTTGGTTCTTCCTGCTTGAAAATATCTCTGAGAGTATCGGTGTCACGGATATCTGCCTCATAGAAAGGCACTTCAACTCCTGTAATTCTCTCAACAACTTCTAAACTTTTGCGATTGCTGTTGACAAGGTTATCCACCACAACAACCTGATGACCTGCTTGGATTAACTCAATAACTGTATGGGTTCCGATAAAACCTGCTCCACCCGTTACCAAAATCTTTTCTTGCATCTTCTTTCCTCGATTCTCGGATTATTTTTTCTTATTTTACCATTTTTGATAGGGAATGTCATTTGCCATCCTAGAGGGGAGGCTAAAATTTCAGTAAAATTCTTATTCGCTTTTTACTCGTTTGACATAGTTTTCAATTGGGTAGTTTGCTGGGTCCAAGATCATTTCCTTACCTTGGATCAGTTGAGCTAGATGGTAGCCAATGATAGGACCGGTTGTGAGGCCTGATGAACCTAGTCCACTAGCAGCATAGACACCTGCTAAGCCAGGTACTTGCCCAAAGAAAGGTGAGAAATCACTGGTATAGGCACGGATTCCCACACGCTCAGCTCTTGAAGTCGCTTTAGCTAAAACTGGGTAATGAGGCAAGGCTGCCTCTTCCATTTGTTGGAGTAAGGTTTCATCTACCGTCAAATCAAATCCTATGTCATTTTCATGGGTAGCGCCTAGGGATAATTTCCCACCTGCAAAAGGAATCAAATCCCACTCCCCTTCTGGCATAACAACGGGGTAAGCTTCCATGTCTTGGCCAAGCTGATAATCTCGTAGTTGCCCCTTTTGGGGACGAACATCTACTTCATAACCTAAGGGTTCTAACAGGTATCCCAACCAAGCTCCCGTCGCCAAAATAACCTGATCAAACACTTCTTCGTCAATCTGGTAACCTGATGCTAAAGGTGTCAGAGTTACTTTTTCTTTGACCAGCTTGACCTGACTGGCTTCCAGCAAACGAGTCACTAAGAGTTGACCATCTACTCTCGCTCCACCAGAAGCATAGAGCAAGCGATCAAATCCCTGCAAGCCAGGAAATAATTCATTAGCTGATACTTGGTCCAGAATGGCTAATTGCCCTATCAAGGGAGATTCTTCTCTGCGCTGAAGGGCCAGTTCGTAGAGTTCTTCCAACTTAGTTTCATCCTTTTTCAGGAGAAAAACTCCCGAACGCTGGTAAAAGTCGATTTCTTGCCCTGACTTCTCTAAATCAGCTAATAAATCCACATAAAAGTCAGCCCCCAAGCGCGCCATCTTGTACCAGGCCTTATTGCGACGTTTGGAAAACCAAGGACTGATAATTCCCGCCGCGGCCTTAGTAGCCTGACCTTGTCCATGGTCAAAGACGGTTACTTCTAGGTCACTTTCTTTAGAGAGGTAGTAGGCAGCAGTTGCTCCCACAATTCCTGCTCCAATAATGGCAACTTTTTTCATTGTTTTCACTTTCTAACTAGATATGGTGGAAAGGATTGGTCGATGCTTGACTAGGTACAATATCAATAGTCCAGCCTTTTTCCTCTTTCCATTGACTAAGGAGTGCTGCGATTTTTTCCACAAAAAGCACTTCAATATAGTGACCTGGGTCCAATGCTAGCAAGCCATCAGACAACATATCCTGGGCAGTGTGGTAGTAGATGTCACCAGTGATATAGACATCTGCCCCTTTTGCCAAAGCATCCTTATAGAATGACTGCCCGCTGCCACCGCAGATAGCCACTCTTGAAATAGGCTTCTGCAAGTCACTCTCTTGATAATGCACCAATCGAAGGCTATCTAGACCAAAGACTTGCTTGACATTCTGGGCCAATTCCCCAAATGTCTGAGGCTGAACATTTCCAATACGACCAATTCCACGTTCAGGACCTGTCTCCTGAAGATAAGTTGTTTCCTCGATACCTAGCATCTGACAGAACCAGTCATTGAGACCATTTTCAACGATGTCAATATTGGTATGGCTGACATAAACTGCAATATCATGCTTGATCAGGTCAATGTAAATCTGATTTTGCGGACGGCTAGCTACCAAGTCCTTGATAGGACGGAAAATCGGCGCGTGCTTAACGATAATCAAGTCTACACCCTTTTCAATGGCTTCAGCCACCGTCTCTTCACGAATATCCAGAGCAACCATGACCCTTTGGATATCCTTGTCCAAAGTTCCAATTTGCAGGCCACGACTGTCTCCCTCCATTGAAAATTCCTGAGGGCAAAAGGCTTCATATGCGTTAATTACTTCACTTGCTAGCATGGAGAACCTCCTTGATGGCTTGAATTTTATGAGCTAGAACTTGACGTTCCTCCAGATTTTTTTCTGGGATTTGTCCGAGGGCGAACTCTAGCTTAACAGCTTCTTTTTGCCATTTTTGGACAAAGACTGGACTGACCTCTTTGGACAAGAAGGGTCCAAAGCGAACATCACTAGCTGATAGCTTCATTTGTCCTGCTTCCACCACCAAAATCTCATAAAACTTGCCAGCTTCTTCTAAGATGCTTTCAGCTACAATCTGAAATCCGTTCTCTTGTAGCCAGCTACGCAAGTCGTCTTCACGATTATTAGGCTGGAGGATCAATCGTTCTACATTAGCTAACTTGTCCAAGCCTTCTTCTAATATCCTAGCAATCAAACGGCCGCCCATGCCAGCAATAGTGATGACCGATACCTGATCTGCCTCTTCAAAGGCTGCAAAGCCATTGGCTAAACGGACTTGGATTTTCTCCTTTAGACCATGCGCCTCAACATTTTTAACCGCAGACTGATAGGGGCCTTCCACCACCTCACCCGCAATGGCACTTTTGATTTGGCCTCTTTCGACCAACTCGATAGGCAGATAAGCATGGTCACTTCCCACATCTAGTAAAATGGCACCCTGGGGCACAAAGGAAGCCACCAATTCTAATCTCTTTGAAATCATTTTCTCTCACTTTCCAAAACTCTATTACCTCTTATTATACCACATTTCGGATGGCAATCTTGTACCTAAAAAGACCGCAATCCACAGATTGCAGTCTTTCTTTATTTTCTGGCTTGATAGCGACTAGTCAGGATGAAAATCACGGTAAAGACCAGCATCATGGCCCCATAAACAGGCAGTGTTTGTCCTGTTAAGGTTGAAATTTCAAGCAGTTTTTGAATTCTTGGGAAGAGAGCTGTGGCTAGGAAGCCTCCTACTGACCAAACAATCAAGAGGACACGCCATAGGGTAAATGGCATGCAGGCTCTAAATACGGATAAGAAACCAATTGACCCCAAGAGATAATAGAGGAGGGTTGAGATTTCTAACTCAGACCAACCTTGGCTACTTCCAAATATTTTCACAAAAAGAACACTGAAGACGACCATGAGAGCGCTTGGTAGGGCACGAAGCATGGATCTTCTGAGGAAGTTTGGCTCAACAGGCTTGATATTTCGCTCAAAAGTCAAAACGAATGGTGGGAAACCTTCCACGAATTGGTCTATCATGGTAATCTGAATCGGAATGAAGGGGAAAATCAAAATCCACTCTGATCGACCTAGTACAGCACTGGCGATACAGATGACTGCGAGCAAGAAAGAATAAATGGTCTTTATCAAGAAAATCGGAGCGATGTGGGCAATGTTATTGACCACGCGACGACCTTCAAAGAGAATCTCAGGAACATCATTAAAGTCAGAGTTCAAGAGAACCAGATTGGCAATCTGACGGGTTGCTGGGTCTCCCTCCGCCATTACGATAGAGCAATCCGCCTCACGAAGAGCCAGGATATCATTGACTCCGTCCCCTGTCATAGCTGTTGTATGCCCCGCTTTTTTCAGTGTTTGGATAATGAGTTTCTTTTGATGAGGGGAAACACGTCCGAAAATAGCTGTCTCCTCAGCCATAGCAATCAATTCCTCATCCGTGATTTTTGAGCAATCTACATAGCTGGCATAGTCCGCAAAACCAGCCTTCTGGGCAATGCTGGATACCGTAACTGGATTGTCACCAGAGATAATCTTGAGGCCCACTTCCTGAGAACGGAGATAGTCCAGTGTCTCTGCTGCTCCCTCTCGAATCGGGTCCAAAATTTCCAGCAAGGCTAGAGCCTGAATACCAGATGGTTTCTTCGGCTTGTGATGGTCTAATTTCTCTTGACTGAGAGCTAAGACCAAGACACGTGACCCTCTCTCCAAGGCCTCTCTGGCTTCAGGGACTTCTGAGTCCAGCAACATCTCAGGTGCACCTAAGAAAACTGTCCCCAAGCCTTCCAATTCCATGGCTCCCCACTTGCGGTCACTTGAGAAAGGCAGATTGGAAATCATAGGATGAGCAACTTCTCCCACAAAACGCTGGCGAATGGCTTGAGCTGTTGGATTTTTATCCTCACTATGGGCCATATAGCTGGCCAAGATGCTAGCAAGTGCTGACTCTCCATACTCTTCGGTCAAAGGAAGAACAGCCTCCACCTGCATCTTTCCTTGGGTGATGGTACCCGTCTTGTCCAGACAGAGCATATCCACGCGCGCCAAGGTCTCAACAGAGTACATCTCCTGCACTAAGACCTTTTTCAAACCCAACTTAATCACCGCAGTCAAGAGCGAAGTAATGGTCAAAAGGGCAATTCCCTTGGGCAACATTCCCAAAAGAGCTGTTGACGAATTTACAACGGATGACTTGAGAGGCAGGCCTTTTAAAAGCAAGGCTTCTAGCAAGAGAGCTAGA
>CAJZGT010000046.1 GCA_916048145.1 uncultured Streptococcus sp. | reverse complement strand
GGATGGCAATAGTAGTACCAAGTGAGGTAAGAGCATCAGAAAGATTGTCCTTGGCGGCAGCCCTCAGTGCTTTGGAGTTGGATTTCTTACTGAGGCGAGTATTGTAGAGATAAACTAGAAACATAATCGCTGCAGAAATGATTCCTAGGGTTGCACCAAGAGGGTCAATGACCGTTTCTTCATGACTGAGAATTTTTTGAATGGTATCCCGAAGTACATCGAAACCGACATAAAACATGATGATGGAAGTGATTAAGCTTGCCAAATCCTCAATCTTCCAGTGGCCAAAACGGTGGTCACGGTCTGCAGGCTGGCGCGCCATCCGAATCCCTATCAAGAGGGCCACATTTCCAATGATGTCCGAGACGTTGTTAAAACCATCAGCTACCAAACTGGATGAATGAAGAAGATGACCAGTTGCCAATTTGGCCGTAGACAAGAGCAGGTAGGTCGAAATACTGATAATGGCCCCACGCTCAGCTAACTTGAGGTTTGAGATAGATTGCTTCATTCAACTTCCTTTCTAGTCACATAGCATTCTACCATTATACTGGTTTTCAAGGGAAAATTCAAATAGGATGGATAAAAGTAAGAAAATACACAACAGAAAATACTTTTTTTTTTTAGGAAACATGATAGAATGATATCTGGAAGTTTATGCTTTTTTATACAAAAATATTAGCAGATACCAAAGGAGATTATATGAAAACATTGATTGTTATTCCTGCCCTAAATCCTCCACTTGATTTGATTAAATACATAGAAAAATTAAGACTATCTGGGTTAGAAAATATTTTAATTGTAGATGATGGAAGTAGGCCTGAATTTAAAAATATTTTTGAAAACCTAAGAGATGAACAGGGATGTCAAATATTAACTCATGCAAAAAATTTAGGAAAAGGACGTGCCTTAAAAAATGCTTTTAACTATTTTCTGACAATGCCAAATGTAGAAGAATATAACGGGATTGTCACGGCTGATTCGGATGGACAACATAGGGTTGAAGATGTCTTATCTATGGTAGAGATAATTTCTAATTATCCTGATTCGCTAATTTTAGGTTGTCGTGATTTTGATTCTGAAAATGTACCGCCAAAAAGTAAATTTGGGAATAAGCTTACAAAATTAGTATTTAAATTGCTTTATGGTCGAAAAATTACAGATACTCAGACTGGACTTAGAGGCTTTCCAAAGGCAATTCTGCATGATATGTTAGAAATTTCAGGTGAACGGTTTGAGTATGAAACTAAAATGTTAATACATACATTTGATAAATCGATTCCAATAAAAGAAATAACTATCGAAACCATTTACTTTGATGGTAATGCTGAAACTCATTTCAATCCTATTAAAGATTCATTGAGAATTTACAAAGTAATCTTTGCTTCATTCTTTAAATATTTGTTATCATCTCTTTCATCCTTTTTAGTTGATATTGGATTGTTTCAGTTGTTCCTTTGGATTTCCTTATCTGCAGGAATTCATAGGGGGGCACTGTTGATTCTATTATCAACTATTTTGGCAAGAATAATTTCATCTTATTTTAATTTTACAATGAATAAGAATTTTGTCTTTGATGGTGAAAAAAGAATTCATAAAACGATTGTTAAATACTATAGCTTGGCGGTTTTCCAAATGTTATTGTCTGCAGCAATGGTGACAGTTGTTTGGAATATGTTTTCTGGTTCTGAAACAGCCATTAAAATAGTAGTAGATACAATTTTATTTCTTGCTAGTTATCAAGTTCAAAGAAGGTGGGTGTTTAGATAGTGATAAATAAGTTGAACTTTAGTGTTGTAAAGAGTATTATCTTATCTTACTATTTTACACTTTTGTTAACATTAGACAAAAAAATAGTTGTTAATAGTTATATAACGTTTTTAAGAGTATTTCAAACAGAAACATTGATTACAGCAACAATATTCTTATCAGTTTTATATTTCATAAATAAAAATAAGTTATCTTCTTTAACCAAGAGAGAATCTATGATTATAAAAGTATTTTCGTCAATTTTAGCATTTATTTTTGTAATCGGAGAAGATATAACACACACACAAGCATTATTTAGGGGGAGTTTGAATCGATATTCTTTTATATTGTTTTTTATTCTTTTGATAGGATATTATCTTATCTTTAAGTATTTTTTACATTTAGTTTGGGATAAATACAATGTTCATGTAAAAAAATTCGATATTGAGTTGAATACATTTAGGCTTAAGATAGATAGGCGAAAATATTTCAGTCTATTAACTCCATTTCTTTTGGTTAGAATACTAGCATTTATACTGTTGTATCCAGGTGTTACAACGTATGATAGTATGGTAATAATAGGTGAAGGTCTAGGGATTTATCCATTGACAAATTCCCACCCATATTTATTTACCTATACTGTAAGTCTATTTACAAAATTTGGTATAAAATTTTTAGGAGGGGTTGGTGTTGGAGTAGCGATTTTCAATTTTCTTACTCTAGTAATAACCACTTTAATTTATGTATATGTATTATATAGAATTTTTGAACTAAGTAATAATAAATGGTTGAACAGATGTTTATATTTATTCTATCTTTTGTTTCCAAATTTTATAATAGTTAGTTTTACGATGTATAAAGATGTATATATGGTAAATGCACTAATGTTGTTTTTTCTATGTATTATATATATTCTTTATCAACCAGCTAAATTTTTTGAGAATAAGAATTTCTTATTTATGTTTATTATCTCCTTTTTTGGGATATATATGATGCATAGAAAGGCTGTTATTTATATAATTGTTGGGATTCTTATACTATTTATTTTTAACAAACGCTACTACAAGAAAATTTTGTTCTATTCTTTAGTATCAATAAGCTTTACTTTGATAATAAATTTTATTGCAAGTTCCTTAATTCAGCCACAAGAATCAAGAAAGAGGTATGATTATTTAGCACCTAGATTTCAACAACTTGCTGCTGCTGTATACTATCATCCAGATTCATTTTCTAGTGAAGAATTAGCTTTTTATGATTCTACATTAGGTCTAGAAAATAACAAGAAATTTGTTTATTATAAAGCTGATCCAATTAAAGATAGTATGAAAAATGAACAATTTGAGGGAAGAGAGCACGAATTTTTTAAATTATGGTTTAAGGGTTATCTTACTCATCCAAAGACTTATATAGATGCATTATTAAATTTGTCTGTTTCATATTGGTATCCATATAATTTTTCAGATTTGACGTATATGGGAAATTATTATCAGGTTATGTATGAAGATAGTAGCAATGTTTATGGAAATACAACTTCACTTGATGATGGATGGAAGAATCAAACAAAGTTTAAGAAGCTACAAGAATTCTATTGGAATATACATAAGACGATTTCTTATTTACCAATTTTTTCTATATTTTATAGTGCAGGGTTATATACAATCTTATTGTTAATTATTTTGATGATTTCATTATTGAGGAGAGATTATAAGATTTTAGGTTTAATAATTATATGTGTTTCAATAATATTAACGTGCATTTATTCTCCAATTGTAAATTATTTTAGATATTCGTATGTATTCATGGCTATAATCCCTTTGTTACTTCCCTTCCTTTTTTTAAAGAGGCGATAGGAGCTTCCGATATGTTGAGTAGTTAAATATTCTTGAATTTTCTTCAAAATTTGGTATAATAGTACTACTCAAGGGAGTAGCTGGCAGAAACCTGTGATAGTGTCGTCATTCCGAATTTTATACTGAAAAGTATGCTTTCCGGCACTATCTTAAATAGCGAGACTTGTTATGATTAACAGGTCTCTTTTTGTTTGTCGTGAAAAGATACGATGAGGGAAAAGAGAGTCTGTTTTGCACACAATGTCAAGGAGGAGACACATGTCAAAAGAACAAAAACGCCAAGCGTTTTACACTCAGAGTCCTGAAGAGGTCTTGAAGGCTGTGGATGCGACCGAGCAAGGTTTGTCATCAAGTGAGGCGGAAAAGCGCCTTGCAGAATTTGGCCACAATGAACTCGAAGAAGGCGAGAAACGATCAATCCTGGTCAAATTCATCGAGCAATTTAAGGATTTGATGATTATCATCCTAGTTGCGGCAGCAATCTTGTCAGTCGTGACTTCTGGTGGGGAAGATATCGCAGATGCCATTATCATCCTAGCTGTGGTTATCATCAACGCTGCCTTTGGTGTTTACCAAGAAGGGAAAGCAGAAGAAGCTATCGAAGCCCTCAAATCCATGTCTAGTCCAGCTGCCCGCGTTCTTCGTGATGGGCACATGGCTGAGATTGATTCTAAAGAATTGGTACCAGGTGATATCGTCGCTCTCGAAGCTGGTGATGTAGTACCTGCAGACCTACGTTTGCTTGAAGCCAACTCTCTTAAAATTGAAGAAGCAGCTCTTACAGGTGAGTCTGTGCCAGTCGAAAAAGACTTGACAGTTGAACTTGCTGCAGATGCTGGTATTGGTGACCGTGTCAATATGGCCTTCCAAAACTCAAATGTGACTTATGGTCGTGGTCTTGGTGTTGTTGTCAATACAGGTATGTACACGGAAGTTGGTCATATCGCTGGCATGCTCCAAGATGCGGATGAGACGGATACACCACTCAAACAAAACTTGAACAACCTTTCTAAGGTCTTGACCTATGCTATCTTGGTCATTGCCCTTGTTACTTTTGTAGTGGGTGTCTTCATTCAAGGGAAAAATCCACTTGGTGAGTTGATGACCTCTGTTGCGCTTGCTGTTGCAGCTATCCCAGAAGGACTTCCTGCTATCGTGACCATCGTTCTTGCCCTTGGTACTCAAGTTTTGGCAAAACGAAACTCTATCGTTCGTAAGTTGCCAGCAGTTGAAACCCTTGGTTCAACTGAAATCATCGCTTCTGATAAGACTGGTACGCTGACTATGAACAAGATGACAGTTGAAAAAGTCTTCTACGATGCAGTCCTACATGACTCAGCTGATGACATTGAACTAGGTCTTGAAATGCCCCTACTTCGTTCAGTTGTCTTGGCCAATGATACGAAAATCGATGTGGAAGGCAACCTGATTGGTGACCCTACTGAAACAGCCTTTATCCAATATGCCTTGGACAAGGGCTACGATGTCAAAGGATTTTTAGAGAAATATCCTCGTGTGGCTGAGTTGCCATTTGACTCTGACCGTAAGCTCATGTCAACGGTTCACCCATTGCCAGATGGTCGTTTCCTTGTAGCAGTCAAGGGTGCGCCAGACCAACTCTTAAAACGTTGTGTTCTTCGTGACAAGGCTGGGGATATTGCTCCGATTGACGAAAAGGTTACAAACCTCATCCATACAAACAACTCTGAAATGGCCCACCAAGCCTTGCGTGTCCTTGCAGGTGCTTATAAGATTATTGAGAGTATTCCAGAAAACCTCACTTCTGAAGAGCTTGAAAATGATTTAATCTTTACTGGTTTGATTGGAATGATTGATCCTGAACGTCCGGAAGCTGCTGAGGCTGTTCGTGTGGCTAAGGAAGCTGGAATCCGTCCAATCATGATTACGGGTGACCATCAAGATACTGCAGAAGCTATTGCCAAACGTTTGGGAATCATCGATGCAAATGATACAGAAGGCCACGTTTTAACTGGTGCTGAGCTCAACGAACTGTCAGATGAAGACTTTGAAAAAGTAGTTGGTCAATACTCTGTTTATGCCCGTGTGTCTCCAGAACACAAGGTTCGTATCGTCAAGGCTTGGCAAAAACAAGGTAAGGTCGTTGCCATGACAGGTGACGGTGTCAATGATGCGCCAGCTCTGAAAACAGCCGATATCGGTATCGGTATGGGAATCACTGGTACAGAGGTTTCTAAGGGAGCTTCTGACATGATTCTTGCAGATGATAACTTTGCGACTATTATCGTCGCAGTGGAAGAAGGACGTAAGGTCTTCTCAAACATTCAAAAGACTATTCAGTACCTACTTTCTGCCAATACTGCTGAAGTATTGACCATCTTCCTATCAACCTTGTTTGGTTGGGATGTCTTGCAGCCAGTTCATCTCTTGTGGATTAACTTGGTAACAGATACCTTCCCAGCTATCGCTCTTGGTGTTGAACCTGCGGAGCCAGGTGTTATGACCCATAAACCACGTGGACGTAAGGCAAGCTTCTTCTCAGGTGGTGTTTTCAGCTCCATAATTTATCAAGGAGTACTCCAAGCTGCCCTTGTTATGAGTGTTTATGGCCTTGCCCTTGCTTACCCAGTTCATGTGGGTGACAATCATGCCATTCATGCAGATGCTCTTACTATGGCCTTTGCAACCCTTGGTTTGATTCAGCTCTTCCATGCCTATAATGTCAAGTCTGTTTACCAATCCATCTTGACAGTTGGCCCATTCAAGTCTAAGACCTTCAACTGGTCCATCTTGGTATCCTTCATCCTTCTCATGGCAACAATCGTCGTAGAACCGCTTGAAGGAATCTTCCACGTAACCAAACTAGACTTGTCTCAATGGGGAATTGTTATGGTTGGAAGCTTCTCAATGATTATCATTGTCGAAATTGTTAAGTTTGTTCAACGTAAACTTGGTTTTGATAAGAATGCGATTTAAAAAAAAGTCATCTTCGGATGGCTTTTTGTTACAGTTGAGGGAAAGGGCTTGCAGTTGCCGTCTTTTGTGCTATAATTGCTATAATATAGTAAAAAGTAAGAGGAGTGTGAGGAAGTGGAAAAGAAAATTGTAAAGGATATTTTGTTTTTATCTCAGGTGTCTCAGCCGGCAAGTCAGGAAGACCTTTATCTTGCCAGAGATTTACAGGATACGCTTTTAGCGAATCGTGAGACCTGTGTTGGTCTGGCTGCCAATATGATTGGGGTGCAGAAGCGCGTGATTATCTTTAATCTTGGCTTGGTTCCTGTGGTCATGTTTAACCCAGTGCTCCTGTCCTCTGAAGGATTTTATGAGACAGAAGAAGGCTGTTTGTCCTTGACGGGTGTGAGACCTACTAAGCGTTATGAAACCATAAGGGTTGCCTATCGTGACAGCAAGTGGCAGGAACAGACCATGACCTTGACAGGCTTTCCAGCACAGATTTGCCAGCATGAACTGGATCACTTGGAAGGACGAATCATTTAGGAGGAAAGCAAATGAAACGGATAGTCTTTGAACTTATTTTTATCGCAACGACCTGGTATATCTTTTTACCTCCCCTTAACCTGACCAGCTGGGAATTTCTCTTTTTCCTCTGTGGGCATTTGCTGCTTGTGGCTATTTTATTTGGCTTTGGCAAGGGGATAAACCTTGTCAAAACGGTTTATGTGCGCCACGGAAAGGCGGAAGCTGCTTTAAATTTTGAGGGTTTCAAAATCAATCGGTTAGGGAAAATTCTTTTTGCTTCTATTGGGGGAATTCTTCTCTTGGCTGGTTTAGTTTCCTTGGTGACCTCCAGTATTTTTCAGGCTAAAAATTATGCTAATGTAGTCACAGTTACGGAAAAAGACTTTACTGAATTTCCTAAGACTGACACCAGTAAGGTTCCTATCTTAGATAGAAGTACCGCTGAAAAAATTGGTGACCGTTACTTGGGTTCCCTAACGGATAAGGTGTCGCAATACGTGGCGGCAGACACCTATACCCAACTGACGATTGATGGGAAACCTTATCGGGTTACACCGTTAGAATATGCAGACCCTATCAAGTGGTTTAATAATCAGGCCAAGGGAATCGGTGAGTATATCAAGGTGGACATGGTAACTGGAAATGCGAATTTGGTGGACTTGAAGACACCAATCAAGTATTCTGACTCGGAGTATTTTAACCGTGATGTCAAACGCCACCTGCGCTTGAAGTACCCAACTAGAATCTTCAAGACTCCATCTTTTGAGGTGGACGATGAGGGAAATCCTTTCTATGTAGCAACGGTTTACCAAAAGAAATTTGGGCTTGCGGTTCCCCGTCCTGTTTCAGTCATTATCTTGGATGCCACAAATGGAGAAACCAAGGAATACAGCTTGGCAGATGTTCCAGAATGGGTGGACCGTGTTTATCCAGCTGAGGAAACCATCGAGCAAATCAACTATAACGGCAAGTACAAGGACGGTTTCTGGAATGCTATGATTTCCAAGAAAAACGTGACCCAGACTACCAAGGGCTATAATTACTTGTCTATCGGGAATGACATCTACCTCTACACAGGTGTGACGTCGGCTAATGCGGATGAAAGTAATCTTGGTTTCATTCTTGAAAATATGCGAACAGGAGAAATCACTAAGTATAGCTTGGCTTCTGCGACAGAAGAATCAGCCCGTGAATCAGCCGAAGGTGCTGTTCAGGAGAAATCCTACAAGGCGACCTTCCCAATCCTCATCAACCTCAATGACAAGCCTCTCTACATCATGGGCTTGAAGGACAATGCTGGTTTGGTCAAAGAGTACGCTCTGGTAGACGCAGTCGAGTACCAAAATGTTATCGTAGCTACGACAGTGGAAGAGCTACTCAGCAAGTACGCCAATAAAAACGATCTTGAAATTGATAATGAAACCACAGAAAGTATCAAGGGTGTGGTAGCAGATCTCAAATCAGCTGTTATCAAGGGAGACACCGTCTACTTCTTTAAAGTTGATGGCAAGATTTACAAGGTTAAGGCCTCAGTATCAGATGACCTCCCTTACCTCGAAAATGGTAAAACCTTCGAAGGTCAAGTAGGAAAAGACAACTATCTCAAGACCTTTAAAGTGCAGTAAGGGAAGAGGCTGGGCAAAAACTCAATTTCAGGAAAAAATGAAGTAAATTATTCAACAATAAAACGCATAGTATCAAGATTTTTCAACACCTGATATTATGCGTTTTTTTCTGAGGTTTAAGACTTTTCCCAGTCTCTTTTCAGATGAATTTCTTGGTAGTGGCAAAAAAATATGCTACACTATCAATATGAAAATTTTAATCCCAACAGCAAAAGAAATGAACACAGACTTGCCGAGTATTGAAGCCGCTCCTTTAAGACCAGAAAGTCAGGCCGTGCTTGATGTCTTGGCCCTCTATTCTGCTAGTCAATTGGAGAGTTTTTACAAGGTATCAGCTGAAAAGGCGGCGGAAGAATTTCAAAATATCCAAGCTTTGAAAAGGCAAACTGCTCAATACTATCCAGCCTTGAAACTTTTTGATGGGCTGATGTACCGCCACATCAAGCGAGACAAACTGAACGATGCAGAACAGGCCTATCTTGAAAATCATGTCTTTATTACTTCGGCTTTGTACGGAGTCGTACCAGCCTTGTCACCCATAGCCCCTCACCGTTTGGACTTTTTGATGAAATTAAAAGTCGCTGGTAAGACTTTGAAGAGCCATTGGAAGACAGCCTATGATGAAGTTCTGAAGAAGGAAGAAGTGATTTTCTCTCTCTTGTCGTCCGAGTTTGAGACTGTGTTTTCTAAGGAAATCAGAGAAAAAA
>CAJZGT010000045.1 GCA_916048145.1 uncultured Streptococcus sp. | reverse complement strand
TTTACTCCTTGTAAAAGAGAATGTCAAGAAAAATGATTGCGCACGCAACTTTTTTTCTAAAATCATCTTAAATCAAGAAATCCAAACCAGTTTCCAAGCTTTCTTCGACAGCTTTCTGTAAAGAGGCCAGTGTCTTTTGTCCATCACCTGTCAGGCAGATAAAGCTAGAGCGTCTATCTTGATCACAACACATGCGACTAAGCAGACCGCAATTTTTAGCTTCCAAGCGAGCCACCATCCGAGAAACGGCGCTCGGGCTCAGATGAAGTTTATCTGGTAGGTCAATCTGGCGTAGAGCTTTTTCTTGAGCCAAGTCCAGGTAGTAGAGCAGGTAAAACTCTTTCAAGGTCAGCCTTTGTTCACTCTGATTAGCAACAGTCTCTTCCAAGAGACTTTCAATTTCTTTCTGACGCCGATTGAAGTCAAACCATTTTTCCAAATAGGTCATAGTATCTCCTTTCTTTTTAGAGTTATAAATAGAAGAATGTCCATTCACGGACAGTCTTTGTATCACAAGATGATTGCGCATGCAATAATTATACTACTTTTCAAAAGAGCTGGCAAGAAGGACGCTGGCATCTTTTATCCTAAATCATGCCTGTTTTCACAAGTCAAGAATTGTTTGTATCCCCTTTCTTTTCAAACTTTTATCATCTCTTATGCATTTCCTTGAAATTTTCTGAAAAAAGAGTAAACTGGTATGCAAGAAGTCTATTTCGTGGAGTTTAGGATGAAATTATATGTTCAATTAATGATTCTCTTTGTGATTTCTCTAATCGGAGAGGGGATCTCTAGTTTCTTTCATTTGCCCATACCCGGCAGTATTATCGGCTTAATTATTCTCTTTCTAGCCCTGCAATTCAAGTGGCTGAGAACAAGGCATGTCAATATGGTGGGGAATTTCTTGCTGGCCAATATGACCATTCTCTTTTTGCCGCCAGCAGTGGGAATCATGGAAAAGTTTGATGTGATTGCTCCCTATCTTTTGCCAATTGTTTTGATTGTCTTTTTTGCAGCAGTCATCAATATTATCCTCATAGCCTTGGTGGTTCAGTTTATCAAAAGACGGTTTGAGGGAGATTATGAGAAAGGAGATGCCAAATGAGTGAATTTGTTTCCAATCCCCTATTTGGGCTTGCTCTGTCTATCCTAGCCTATCTAGTGGGAATGTTGATTTACAGACGCTTTCCCCATCCTTTGACAACGCCCTTGCTTTTGTCAGCTGTTTTTATTATCATCTTTCTAAAAGTGACGGGCATTTCTTACCAAGATTACTACCAAGGTGGGGTTTATCTGAACAACTTGATTGTCCCATCAACCGTGGCTCTGGGGATTCCGCTTTATAAGAGTTTTCATCTGATGAAGCACCATGCTCGGAGTATTCTCTTTGGTAGTTTGCTGGCGGTAGTGGTCAATACCTCTTTCACAGCCCTTGTGGCAAAAATATTTGGAATGGACTTTTTCCTAGCCATTTCTCTCTTCCCTAAGTCAGTAACAACTGCCATGGCAGTAGGAATTACAGAAAAATTGCAAGGGTTGACGACTGTGACCGTGGTCGTTGTAGTGGCGACTGGGATTTTAACTAGTGTCATCGGCCCAACCCTTTTGAAGTGGTTGAAAATAGATGATCCAGTAGCTGTTGGTCTTTCCCTTGGAGGAACAGGTCACGCAGTTGGAACGGGAACAGCCTTCCGATACGGATCTGTAGCAGGAGCTATGGGTGGTTTGGCTATCGGTGTCACCGGTATTCTCTATGTCTTTGTCAGCCCTATTGTAGCCAGTTTGATATTGAGTTAGTACTCTTCGAAAATCTCTTCAAACTGCGTCAACGTCGCCTTGCCGTAGATATAGGTGACTGACTTCGTCAGTCTTATCCATAACCTCAAAATAGTGTTTTGAGCTAACTTCGTCAGTTCTATCCACAACCTCAAAGCAGTGCTTTGAGCAACCTGCGGCTAGTTTCTTAGTTTGCTCTTTGATTTTCATTGAGTATAAATTTTGTGGGGATATACAATTAAATGAAAATGTCAAAATGTAACAGATTAAATAAAAAGCGAACAAAACAAAATTCGTTGTTTCAATTCGCTTTTCGTATTATTATCTAGATTTTTCTTGCCCCTCTGATAACATTTAGTCTGAGCAGGTACACTAATAACCGATGGAATAAAATGTATACTTTAGATTATTTCCAAGCGCCACTGGAATCTACATAGTAACCATCAGGTGTGTAGGTATTGTGAAGCATTTTACCAGTTGAATCAAGATAGTACCACTGACCGCCATCTTTGACCCAACCAGTCGCCATAGCACCTGAGTCTTTGAGGTAGTACCAAGAGCCGCTATCTTTCACCCAGCCTGTTGCCATGGAACCTGAGTTGTTTAGGTAATACCAAGTGCCACTATCTTTTACCCAGCCTGTCGCCATAGCACCTGAATTACTTAGGTAATACCAAGAGCCATTATCATATAGCCAATCGCTAGCAATCATAGCTCCTGATGATTTAAAGGCATACCAGTTGCTACCTTGATGAAGCCAAGTTTGATTGAACATGACTCCTTTATCATTCATAAAGTACCAAGTTCCCTTGTCCTTAACCCAATCGTTCTGCACTAATTGGCCTTGTTTTTGATAGTACCACTTTTCACTGTAATTCTTTTTTAGCCAGCTTTCTGCTTTTAAAATCGGATAAAGTATTTTGAAGGCTCCTGCCCCCCTGTAGGAATGACTGATAACTCCTGGTTTTTGAAGTTTCAATTCTTCATAGTCGTCTGCCCAAGCAAAGACTTTTTGACCATTGACAGTCTCTGGTAAGGTAGCAGTGTAGGTCTTAGTTTGATAGTCCCATTTTGCATCAAGGTAGGTGTGTTGATCATTTGATTCGTCAATACGGAAGTAACCACTCTTTCCACCGTCATTATATACATCATCTACTACTTTAGTGGACCATGTCTTTACTTCATTTCCGCTCTTGGCTTCTACCTTGATATCTCCTCTATAGCCATAAGGTACATAGAAATTCAGGTACCGCCCCTCTGTACCGACCATAGACTTGTCCTTTTCTTGACCTAGGAAATTGACTGTCTGATCTTGACCATTTAAAGTAACTTTCCACTCGATTTTCTCAGTTTTTGGCAAATCCAAGACTTTGATATCTACGCTATTGCCATTATTAAATCGGAGAATTTTGCCATCTTGATACTTAACATCACCCTTAATAACCCACTCTTCTTCAAGATCGAAGGCCTTTCCCGAATGAGGGAAAGCTAGTAAAACTAGGCCGGCTAGAGACAAACCAAATAGTGTGATTTTTTTTGATACTTTCATTTTCTTAACTCCTTATTTTTGGAATAAAACAAATTGACTGTTTTTTGGATAAACTGATACATGTTGCTCCTTGTTACTGCTGGATGCATCTTCAAGGACTAGAGGATAAGAGTATTGATACAGTTCCTCTAAAGTGATTTTTCCGTTAGTATTGGTGTCTGCCATAGGCGAAATCATTCTATTTTGAAGTGAATCCCAACCTGTACCCATTGCCCAGTATCTGGTGGCAAGACTACCTATTCCGACTAAACTATACGATTTTTCACCTTTCCAAGAGGCACATAGTACGAGGAATTTAGAATCAAGCATTTCACCATTCTTGCTTGCTAGATCTCCTGTTGAGAATCCTGCTAAAAATGCTTGTTCATCAAATCTTTCTTCAGACTTGGAGGCAACCTTTTCATCTGATTCACCTACATCTATAATTTTTCTTGAATAGCAACAATCCAGCATAACCACAAACTTACCTTTATATTGTTTCAGTATAGATGCCAATTCCCAGCCTGAAAATGATGTTTTATCGCTACCAATGGATATCTTTCCATTTTCTCCACCATGACAAGTACGGTAAAGGTAGTTCACATCGCTTTCGCTAGAAGATTTGAAAAGTTCTTGCATTTTTGCAATAATCTCGGACTTAGTTTTATCTGGGAATCGAACAACTTTACTAAAGTTTTGGTTACTGAACCCCTTTTCCATAGCATTAACGTCTTCGATAGGTACTGCTCTCGTTGATGTTTCACCAAGAACTAAAGCACGGCGATTAATCGTTTGTCTTGCCCCACTAGTGGCAAAGAAATAAGTATCATCTCCAATATTGTGCCAACCAACTTGCATATCACCACTGCTAGATAAATAGTATTGTTTTCCATTGATAGTCTGTAGTCCCGTTTGCATGACACCACTAGTATTTAAATAATACCAGCTACCAGAAACCCAACACCATCCAGTTTTCATAGCACCACTATCATCTAGATAATACCAGTTCCCATATTCTTTAATCCAGCCTGTCTTTATCCAACCTTCACTATCAAAATAGTACCAGGTGTCACCTATTTTTTCCCATCCGTTTCTAGTGTAAGAACCGTTAGAATGTTTATACCACCAACAACCATTCGATTGAACCCAACTACCATTAGAGTGACTATAAGCCTTGAGAAAGATAGATTCTTGAGCAGAAACTGGACTATTTACTGCTAGTGTTGACACTGGGCTAAGTAAAGAAACTGCTGACAATAACATTTTTTTTCATGATATGATTGTCCTTTCTTTTTTATTTTTGATATAATCATATCATAAATAAAAAAACAGGTTTTATTTTTTGCAGAAATGGAAGAGGAATAGTATGGAAAATTTTGGAGCAGTTTTAAAGGATATTCGTATTTCAAAAAATTTTCGTCTTAAAGATTTAGCTTGTGATAAGATTAGTGAGTCAACCATTTCTCGTTTCGAAAATGGCATTACAAAATTATCTATTGATCATTTTTACATGTTATTAAATCGTCTTGGAATATCATTTTCGGAATTTGAAGAATTAGTTCATTGCTATTATTCCAAAAAAGAATGTTTTTTTGAAGAATTAGAACATGCTGTGAACTCTTCAGATATATTTCTACTTCAAGAATTAGTGGATAAAATAGAGTTAAAACAAAAGCAGGGGAAAAGTTTATGCAATTTTCACATAAAATTGATTGCTGAACAACAGATTAATCGGCTTGCAAATCTTCCTTATAATGCATCTAAATGCAATGAGATAATCAAGTATTTGCTTTCGGTAGATACTTGGATGGAGTATGAACTAAAAATTTTTTATCATTCGGTGTTTTTTATGAATACTAAAACCATTAGCTTACTATATAGAGTGGTAATTAAGAAAACACGACATTTTTTAAAAACAGACATGGGAACACATAGAGTAATTCCTTTATATTTATTTAATTTAGAATTATTATTAAAAAATAATTTGTTAGATAGCGCTCAATTTTTTATAGATGATTTAGAAAATTTACTTACCAGACAAGGATATTATTTTGAAAAGAATTATTTGCTTTTTTTAAAAGGTATTTATCTCATAAAAACGAATCAAGTAGAGTTAGGTAAAAAAGAATGTTCCAAAGCTTTGAGAATATGTAAGGAATATAATGATAGTGACACAATAGAGAAATTAAACAAGACCTTTAAATCAGATTTTGTTATTTATACTCAATGAAAATCAAAGAGCAAACTAGGAAGCTAGCCACAGGTTGCTCAAAACAGTGTTTTGAGGTTGTAGATAGAACTGACGAAGTCAGTAACATATATACGGCAAGGTGAAGCTGACGTAGTTTAAATTTGATTTTCGAAGAGTATTAATTGGTTAGAATGATTTGTCTGTAAGATAAAGTTAGACAGAAAATGAGATAAAAGAAAAAAGGATAGCCTCTCTGCGATGAGATGTTATCCTTTTTGATTATGAAACTATTGCAAATTAACCTTGTTTCTCAAGATGTAGTAGGTTCCGAGGTAAAAGATAGCTATGAAAATGAGTTCTTCAACAATGCCTATGCTTGCTCCCATATAGAAATTATCATTAAATCCTGCAAGTGAATTGATATAGAAGTTAGTACTGGTATTGAAGAAGACTTCTATAATTCCAATGACGATTTGGATACCAATGTAGGCTGCAACAGCGAGTGCTGTACGGTATTCATTGAATAGTTGTCCAATGGAAATGGCCAAGTAGATGCAGAGGATTCCAGAAATGGTATTTAGTAGGAAGGATAAGACAGTAAGACTAAAGCCGGTAAAATGTTCTCCCACAAATGAGAGAAGAGTAGAAAGTTGAACTTCATCAGAATTTGTTGACAATAAGATAATATAGACACATAGGAGTAAGACAGCAGTGCTAATCAACGACCAGATAAAGGCACCGATTAGTTTGGCTGTGATGATATGGTGTTCAGAAACTGGCAAGGTTAAAGTCAGATAGCCTTGTCGGTCATAGACACTTCCTTTGAATCGTTTAATAATCAAGAAGATAGTTGAAATCACAAGTGTAACCATCAAACCACCAAAGACAGTAGATAGAAAAACAAGTAGAACAGATAGATTTTTTTCAGGTAATTTTATTAAGGATTGTGTCTGAATTCCAATAAGAACAGAGAGGAAGAGAACAGCAGCGTAGAGGGCTAAATACCACTTGTTAACATTTTTAAATTCGTAGCGAACTAAATTCCAAAACATAATAATCTCCTTTGCTTAGGCCTTAAATTCCTGACGGAAGAGTTGGTCAATGGATTCACCTGACTCATAGCGAATATCATCTACATTTCCTTGACGGACGACTTTTCCGTCTTTGAGGAAGACAATTTCATCCAAGATTGGTTCGATATCAGAAATCAAGTGGGTAGAAATCAAAACGGTAGAAGTTGGGGAGTAGTTGTTGATGATGGTATTGAGGATATACTCACGGGCAGCAGGGTCAACCCCTCCAATGGGTTCATCCAGAACGTATAGACGGGCATCACGGCTCATAACCAAAATCAGTTGTACCTTTTCCTTATTCCCTTTTGATAGTTTCTTGAGACGACTATTTTCATCAATACCTAGGTCAGCAAGTAGATGATGGGCGCGTTCAAGATTGAAATCTTTATAGAAGGTCTTGAAGTAGGTTAGGGCTTCTTTGACCTTCATTTGTTCATTGAGATAGGTCGTATCAGGCAAATAAGCCACGATAGCCTTGGTTGCTGGGCTTGGGTCCATGTCGTTGATAAGGACACGTCCTTGATCTGGTTGCAAGAGGCCATTGATTAGTTTAATCAAGGTTGTTTTTCCTGAGCCGTTTGGCCCAAGAAGACCGACAATTTTTCCAGCTGGGATGTCAAGGGAAACATTTTCAAGGGCTGGGGTTGCTCCATAAGATTTGGATACATTTTCAAATGCTAGTAATGACATAGGCTTAAACTCCTTTAATATAATCACTGACTACGCCTGGTAGTTCTTCTTTTTCATAGCCAAAATGGGTCATGGAGGAAACGAAGTGTTCCAATTCTTCTTCCGATAATTGTTTGCGTGATTGGGCGATTAGCTCCTTATCCTCAGTCACAAATCGTCCAGTTGTTCGTTTGCTGTAGACAAATCCTTCTCGTTCAAGGTCTGACAAGGCTCTTTGGATGGTGTTTGGATTGACACCAGCCTCGCTAGCCAGCTCTCTCACGGTTGGAAGTTGCTGATTGGGTTCCAGTGTATGGGAAACAATCTGAAGCTTGATTTTCTCCATAATCTGTAAATAGATGGGTTTTTTGTTGTCAAATGTCCAGGACATCTTGTTCTCCTTTCTTTTATCCTTTTGTCTTAATTAAATAATACAACAAAACAAAAAACTTGTCAAGCAAAAAGAAGAATTGTTTTGGGAATCGTTTAAAAAATGGTATAATGAAAAGAAAACGATAAGGAGGGAAAGGATGCGTTGTCCAAAATGTGGGGCTACCAAGTCAAGTGTTATCGATAGTCGCCAAGCAGAAGAAGGGAACACTATTCGTAGAAGACGCGAGTGCGATGAATGCCAGCACCGTTTTACAACCTACGAACGGGTAGAAGAAAGAACCTTAGTGGTTGTTAAAAAAGATGGTACACGGGAACAATTCTCCAGAGATAAAATCTTTAATGGGATTATCCGCTCAGCCCAGAAACGTCCTGTGTCAAGTGATGAAATCAACATGGTAGTCAATCGTATCGAACAGAAACTCCGTGGTCGAAATGAAAATGAAATTCAAAGTGAGGACATTGGTTCACTCGTCATGGAGGAGTTGGCTGAGTTGGATGAGATTACCTATGTACGTTTTGCCAGTGTCTATCGTAGTTTTAAGGATGTCAGTGAGTTAGAGAGCTTGCTCCAACAAATCACCCAGTCCTCTAAAAAGAAAAAGGAAAGATAAATGAAGCCAATTGACCGTTTTTCTTATCTAAAGAATAATCGGGTGTCGCAAGATACCTCATCTCTGGTACAGTGCTACCTCCCGATTATCGGTCAGGAGGCACTGAGCCTTTATCTTTATACAATCAGTTTTTGGGATAATGGTAGAAAAGAGTATCTTTTTTCAAGTATCCTCAATCATCTCAACTTTGGGATGGATAGACTGATAAAATCATTGAAAATCTTATCTGCTTTTAATCTCTTAACCCTCTATCAAAAGGGAGACGTTTATCAGCTAGCCCTCCATACTCCACTTTCGAGTCAGGACTTCTTGGAACATCCTGTTTATCGCAGACTTTTGGAGAAAAAGATTGGCGATGCAGCTGTGGAGGATTTAAAAGTTGAAAGTGCTGAGGGAGAAGAAATACCTGTCTCACTCAATCAAGTCTTTCCAGACTTGGCAGAACTAGGAAGTCAAGAAGACCTTGGTATCAAGAAGAAAGTGGCCAACGATTTTGACTTGGACCATTTTCGTCAGCTTATGGCTCGAGATGGACTTCGCTTTGCGGATGAGCAGTCCGATGTCTTGAACCTCTTTGCCATTGCTGAGGATAAGAAATGGACTTGGTTTGAAACCTATCAACTGGCCAAGTCAACAGCTGTTTCCCAGGTTATTTCAACCAAACGCATGCGGGAAAAAATTGCTCAAAAACCGATTTCCTCTGACTTTAGTCCTAAGGAAGCAACCATTATCAAGGAAGCCAAAAGTAAAACTGCCCTGCGGTTCTTGGCAGAAATCAAGCAAACACGCAAGGGGACCATTACCCAAACAGAAAGAGAACTCTTGCAACAAATGGCTGGCTTGGGCTTGCTGGATGAAGTCATCAATATTATTCTCTTATTGACCTTTAATAAGGTGGATTCGGCAAATATCAATGAGAAATATGCCATGAAAGTAGCCAATGACTATGCCTATCAAAAGATACATTCGGCAGAAGAGGCAGTCTTGCGAATTCGTGAGCGTGGTCAGAAGAGCCAGGCTCAAAAAAGTAGTAAACCCAGCCCTGCTAAGTCCAATGTGCCCAAGTGGAGCAATCCAGATTATAAGAATGAAACCAGCGAAGAAACTCGTCTGGAATTAGAACGTAAGAAACAAGAACTATTAGCTCGATTAGAAA
>CAJZGT010000044.1 GCA_916048145.1 uncultured Streptococcus sp. | reverse complement strand
TGAGCCCAATTATCAATCCCTATCTGTAGGATTTTATAGTCCTTTGACATCTGTAACCTCCTCAATCCAGTGATGTAATTTATCTAAGAAACGTTGGCCAGTATGTTCTTTGATTTTATCAATAGAATAAACTAAAGATTGATTCCATTCTTTTAGCATATCTAAATAGTAATGTGCAGCCTTTGAAAATTCTGTCACATCTGAAATCAAATAACCATTTTTCAAATGTTCCACATAGACCGTTTCAACCTGATTAATCTGAGGAATTCCAGCACTAATACCTGCTATCTGTGTATAGAGATGTGGCTGTTTATTTAAATCTACAATAAGTCGTACAAACTCTAGTGTCTTAATCAGATCCAAATCATCATTCATATTGACAAACTGAAAACGTAATTCCTTCTCTCCATTCTCCTCTAGGGGATTTTCTGCGCGACCATAGTCTATACCTTTTTCTAAGCTATCGGTATCAATTTGTGTCTTAATGATTTCATTGACAAGAGATTCCACCTCTTCCATTTGTTCCTGACTAGCAGAAAAGGCTCCAAAAATGACTTCTGTATTTTTTGTCTCAGAAATAAATGACAAAATATGAAATAAAGCTTGTCTATCAATCCCTTCAGAAAAATCTAATTGAAAGTAAATAATCGATTCTTTTCGTGTTTGACTTCGACCCAATCTTAAACGTGTATCAAAAGGAGAAAGATGATGAAATTTAGTAGATGCTTCAGGATACAATTCCTTTAATAGTTGTAAACTATCCTCTCTATCCACCAACACGATATCTGACTGATCAAATGATGGAGCCAAGTCTTTAAAACTGGCTTGAGAATTCCGATTAATAAAAAGACTCAAAATTTTGATAACATCTCTTTGTAGGTAACTGAAGAGGAATTTGTCATGATGAGGATGAGAGGGGATTATAAAAATGTCCTGTTTTTTCTGTTGATTTTGCAAATATTTGTTAAAAAACTCTGAGATTAGTTGACTCATATCGGCATAATGAAGCTGTTTAAAACGGTATCCAAATATCGGATTTACCTCTACTCTTCCTTCTTCATTTAAATACTCTCTAAATCTCCAAATACCTTTAGGATCCAAATAATCTTGATAAGCAGGGTGTCCATTATCAAAATAAATAACACTAGACACAAAACCTCGATCATCCATTATATAATGCTTACTTATCTGTCCATTGAGATCAAAATATTGGATTTCACTGATAAATCCTTCTACACCATGTTCTACCTTGGCATACTTTTTACCATTTTTTTGAACTACTATTGCAAATGGACTATAGAGAAATTGACAATCACTATCCCACTCTATATCTCTAATATTAAGAACTTGGGTATGTAAATCATGAAAGTCTTGCAAATCATCAAATATAGGATAGACTTCTGTCTCTAGGACACCATGTCTGTGTAAAAAATAACGTAAATGTGGCTGATAGGATAATACTAATAGTCGAGACGGTAGACCTTGTCTTTGAAAAAGTCTAATTTGATTGAAAGTATCATCAAATTCAAGTTTAAAGTTAGAATAGTACCACGGAGTCAAATCAGCGTGCCATTGACGATTTGAACCATACCAAGCTGGAATAAAATAATACATGATATCCTCCTAAATCAATGGTTTATATGTTTCATTTAATCTCAGAGCTTTCACCTCATCTCTGATTGTAAAAATCATACCACCAAACATCAAAAATAAACCCGGAATCATAGCAATCCTCAATAACTTTTCATCATATAAAACAAAAAGCATGGGACCACCTGCCATAATCACATTAAAGAAAGCACCTATAATAGAAAAACGAAAAATTATTCTATTCATAAATCGACTAGTTTCTTCACCAGGATAGATTCCATAGATATATTCTCCAGACTTTTTCATACGTTCTGCAATTTGTTCTCCGCTCATATTTACAAAAGCAAATAAGATACTAAAAAGAAAAAGAAATCCGATATACATATAAATCCAAAGTGGTTTCCCAACTGTATACTTTGCTGCAATTTCAGAGAATATTAAATTTGCAGGGAAAAGCGTCTGTAACAACAAAAGAATATAGGTTGGCAAAGATAAAAAGCTCATCAAATACATGTAAGGCATCCCTCCAGCTGGATTAAGCATCACTTCAAAATATGAATATCTCTTAAAACGACTATTTAAACCAATCTTATGAACTGGTATGCGATAGCGAGCTCTATAAAATAGGGCTAGTAGATAAGCAAAGAAAACACCCATAAGACTTAAAAGCATCAAAATAGATGTCGATATATTGATTTGTTTAGATATTTCAATCAAATCCTGCGGAATATTTAATACCATACTCGTTAACAATATAACCATAACTCCACCAACACCATTGCTAGAATTGATATCAGTTAGCCAAATCGAAAAAAAAGTTCCTGCAGTCAATAACATTGTATTTAAGAACAGGACAAGTTCAAAAGAGTAAGCCGGTTGAACCGGAAGATTTAAGGAAATAGCCAAAGATTGAATGATAGCTATAAACAGTGTTAAATACATCCGACACCTATCCTGAGTCTCCATCGACATCGAAGACAAGCCTAAATGTTTTGAGAAGGAAAACATTTGCCACAAAATCATAGAGGACATCCACGGAGAAATCCCAACAGAAAGTAAGGAAAGACTGCGGAGATTTCCGCCTGTAATAGCCGTCGAAAAGGCAAGATAAGCTGTTGAACCACCTAAAAAGTCCCTACTATTTACATCAATAAATGGTAACGTCAAATGACTTCCTAGTACATAAATAAAAATCAAAGAGAAAGTCATTAGACTTTTTGTTATTATAGATGAAAAATAGTTTTTCATGACAAGTCCTTTCATATTTTCAATCATAAAATAAATAATTATCCCTACTAATAATAGAAATATTATCTCAAAATAACTCTAATAATCAAGATGAGAACTCTTTACGGTAGGATTTCAAATGAACTACTAGAAAAACTAAATTAAACTGAAAGACCTCAATTTAAGCTGTCTATTTTAATCAAAACAGAATCATTTTTCATCCATCTTTTTGATTAAGTAGATCATTTCTTGATATCTTCGATAAATTTCCGTATCTTCCAAACCGCAAGTATAGGCTTGATAGCTTCTAAACTCAAGTGATCCTAACAAAGTCTCTTTATAAATGTTTGAGTACAATCCTTTCATTGTAACGAGACACAATCGTTCCACTAAAGTATCCAGTACATCTTCTAATAATTTTTCTGTAATAGTTTGCATAACTGAGCCGCCTCTTATTCGATAAAAGTATAAACATTTATTAATATAAACTAGGCTTGAGGATTCTAAAAACAACTTAATATTTGTTCTGGTATCCTCAATTAACTTACCTTTTGGAAAGCGAATCGTACGAAACAATTCTTTTTTAAATAGTTTTGCCCATGGATTTGAATACGAATTATCTTCCATTTCTAACTTGGGTAATTCTCTAATAAACTCATCGGACATCCAGATACGCTCGTAATATTCCCCTATAATCGGAATATTATAAACAGATTGAAAATCATCGTATTTTACATAGGTTGATAGAGCTATATCTGCTCCTGTCCTAGTAATAGCTTCATATAAATCCGCTAGAAATGTTTCCTTTAACCAATCATCTGAATCAACGAAGGTAATATATTCTCCTTTAGAATGTTCTACCCCATAATTTCTCGTATCAGATGAACCACCATTTTCCTTTTCAAAGTACTGAAAGCGTCTATCCTTAGTCAAATATTCCTTACAAATATTTGATGATCCATCTGACGAACCATCGTTAATCATTAACACTTCGAAATTAGTGTATGTTTGCATCAACAAACTATCTAAACAAAGACGAAGATATTTTTCCACATTATAAATAGGAACAACTACGCTAATTAACTCTTCTTTCATATAAGTCAACTCCTTATTATCTATTTTAAACACCTTATTTTCAGGATAAGAGTGATCACAAATAAAAGAACCTCTAGACACATTATGACGAGTATTATCAAAATCAAAAATAGTTTTTCAAAGACGATAAACTTCATCGATAATTTTCTCAATCTATCCCTCATTATTGATAGATTGCTTTCGTTTCAAGACTCATATTCCTCTCTCTTTTATAAATTTATCATTAGAATATTGAACTCTCTAAGATATAGCTATTCTTGAAGTCTGATCTCCAAGAAAACCATTCCAGAGCTCCAAGATTCGTTCCTCTAGGTAATCACGCGCCAACTGATAAGAATTTCTATGAAAATCCTCCATATCTTTAGAAGACAGTTCAACTAATCTCTGAGCCATGTCCTCTACCAACTCCTGATCACTTCTACCTTCAAAAGGAACTAAATAACCATTTTCCCCATTTAGTATAAAGGTAGGATTACCATATCTTACATCAAATCCAACAATAGCCAATCCTGCTCCAACCGCTTCCATCAGGGTCAAACCAAAAGTCTCAGTTATAGAAGCTGTTAGATAAATACTATGTTTTATGTACTCGTCATCTAGTCTCGCATATCCTTTTAGATGGATATAATCCTCTGCCGAATATTCACAAATCAGTTCTTTTAACCCATTATATTCCATACCTTGACCAAAGATAGAAAAATCAATATTTGCACCCTTCTGATGCGCTAAAACAACTGCTCTAATAGCTAAATCGACTCGCTTTGAGTAAATCAATCTTGACGCAGTCATAATTTTTTGTGGTTGCCTAACTTTGTCTGGATATTGTAAAGACTTCAAACTCCCTACTGGAATAGTATAAATTTTGGGAGCTTGCTGTCCTTCTTTTTGAAAAGACTCCTTCAAAATTTCTGCCTGTAACTTAGTAGATGTAATCATAAAGTCAAAACGATTAGCATACTTTACAGGGTAGTAATATTCATAGCTAAAGGGATGCTCACCAAAAGTATGTTCCGAATGGAACACTAGTCCTAGTTTTGCACCTGATGATTGCTCCAATAGTGGACGAGCAAAATCAATATTCGAAGCTCTATCCATCAGAACAATATCTCTTTCTTTTAGGTTGAGCTTATTTATAAAAAAAGTTATCAGCTCTTCATGTGTTATTAGTCTATTATCTTTTAATAGATAAAGACGTTTCTCTTTCTGAGAAATTTCCTCTAATGCTACACTTCCGTCTTGGTTATGATAAACACGTTTCCCTAGTTCAGCTGAAATGTGATTATTTTGATAGTTCAATACAAAATAATCAGTTACTAGTTTTCTTGTAGAGTACATTTCCCTTCTTAGTAAATATCCTTCTGAAAAATAATCCACATACTGAACCTTATCTAAATAATATTTACTGTACCGAAAAACGATGACTTCTCCATTATCTAGTTTATAAGATTGACTTTCGTCAGAACTATCAATTTGTTGTGACTTCTCCAATCCCAAAAGCATTTCCATCTCACTCGAAGAAAGAATGGGTTCTGTTACTAACTGATCCGTAAACAAAAGTTGAGCAAAAAGAAGTTCATTGTATCGATAACCTTTGGATAAAAAATAATCTAATTGTTCACTATTTGGCCAATGGGTAAATACAAAATATGTCTCTACACCTAACTTGCGAAACATTTTAAGGCGATGTGCTTGTGCAACATCTACTCCATTTGGTTCAAACCCTAGCAATAGATTAAAATTATAAACAGTCAAATTTTCTCTCCCATCTACCAAATAAACTACGATAATCTTCTAAACTAGTTATCCCTAATATTTGAGCTTGATTTCTAGAAAGTTGATAATACTTATCAGGATTTTCTATAACTTGGCGTACATTTTGAATGAGAGACTCTATTGTATCGTAACAAGTTTCTAATTTTTTATATTCTTCATGATGAGTCAGATTGTCCAATGTATAAAGTAATATTCCTCTTTCAACCGCACGTAAAGAAGAGGCAAGAATTTCAATATCATACTGAATATCAAAATAGAAACTACTGCTATCCAGTAATTCTTGAAAAAGTCGATAACTCATTCCTGGATGTATGTGCATATTAGAATAGATAGATAAATTAGTAATACGACTTCCCATCTCTGTAACTGCTCCTACATGGAAATCAATCTCTGGAAACTGAATCAATAGTTGTTCTAAACCTTCTATCCATTCAGAATTCGTAACAATTATAGCTTGTGGTCTAACTGGAACTGGTTTATCTAGGGCAAAACCATATAAATGAGTGTAAGGAGAAACATCCGAAACTTTAGGAGACATTACTAGAACCTGATTCACTCGGTCTGCAATCTTATCAGCCTCTATTATATCATCTGCCAAATAATAGTAATTTTCTTTCTTGCTTGAGGGAAGAAGCGAGAGAATCTCTTCTCCCAAAATTAAAATATCTTCTCTCTCTACTATCTCTTCTAATACTTTAAGGAGAAAAGAATGACGATTAGGATAGATAGTTGGATTCTTCTGTGAATCAAAGTAAGCTATTTTATCTTGTTGTAACCATTCGACCAGAACTTCTCTCCCTTCTGAGTCATAGATAGTTCTCAGTACACTCTTTTCTTCTTCATCTAAAAGCTCACGACAAACTTTCAAACCATAAGCGCTGTAATAATCTATCCAGATACATTTTTCTTCTTCATCATACCAGTAAATTCTCGCAACAGTACGTTCTGATTGTGGTTGACGAAACTTTATTCCCGCTTTCTTTTTGCCGTGATCATAAACATAGCCTTCTAAACCATCTGTCGTTATCTCCCAGTAAGGGGGCAGAGGTAAATTGTTAAAAAAGAGAGATTGCCCCTCTTCTTTCATTAGAAAGTATGTTAGCGCTGTTAACTCCCCTTGTTCAAGACGATCTAGATCATCAAAACAATCAACATAGAATACGGTTAACGGCTTCTCTAATTTCTGAAAAATTTCCTTAATTTTCGGTATTTTTTCATCTGTTCTCTTTGCAATTACAAACATTTTTTACTTTTTCCATTTTCTTGATAAATGTATCTAAATCTTGTATCTTGAGATGCAATATCTTTACAAATACTTTCCGATACTTTCCGAATCATCCGTTGAACCATCATTAATTAAAATAATTTCTAAATTTTGATAAGACTGGCATCTTATACTATCCAAGGTTAGTTCTAGATAAGGTGCTACATTATAGACTGGCACGATAACACTAATTAATGGTTCTGTTTGCATTCATTCTACGTATTTTCTAAGGTATTCAAATAGTTTTTGATATGCTGAATCATTCCCTGAACATCCTGATTTTCAAAAACATAGTGAGATATTTCGTTTGCATGATTAGTTGCTTGAAAAGAATAGAAAGGAATTCCCTTATCTACTACTTTTTGGATAATGTTATAGATTTCATCCTCATAGTTAATATCTAAATAAAAATCTAACTGATTGAAAACTTTTTTATGCGTCAAAGGATCAAAGCACGGGAATAAAGAGACATTTTTATACCTCTCTAACCCTAAAATTTCTGGGGCAAAATAACAATGAGCTAAAATATTAAAATTCACCTGAGGAAGAGCTTTAATCAATTTCTCTACTTCATGCAGATTGACGCTATTTGTGTAAATAGCTGTTTGATAAGGAGGAGTTGAAACAAGAGCACTCCATCCTTCTTTTGTAGGATATTTTCTAAGTATAACATCATCCCAAGACAATCCATAGTAAAACCACCATTCTTCTCTGAATCGATTAAAATGATGCTGATACCACGGTTTCAAGCCTGTAGTATAGTGAATAACAGCTGGTTTTCCTTTAAAAAGATCATACCAAGCCATATCTCCCAGTGTAAATTGCTGACTATCTGACCCCACTTGAAGATTATAGGTTAGAGAGAAGTCGATACCAATTATCCCGAAAAGCGAGATTCAAGATTCCTTGATCCCCGTAGACCTCATGATGATGTTGAGCAGTCAAATCAAATAACTGATTCACAACATCTTCCTCTCTCCATTTTTTATTATCTATCAATAATAAACCAGCATTAAACTCATCCGATGTTGTCGGTAAATCTTCAACTGCAGCAAGAGGATAACCTTGCATATCCAATTCAAATAAATTTGATAAATCCTGTGTCACAATCATATCACTATCCAAGTACAAGACCCTATCTTCTACGACATGATTTGGAATTAAATAACGAAAATAAGTAGCATAGTTTAAATGTGCTGTTGGAAGTTTATAATCCTGAAACATAGCTGAAGAACATCTAACATTTACAATCTCTGAATCTATTTTTTCAAGATGATTCTCTACTAACTGGAACCAATCAGTTGGAATATCTTCATTTAGGATATAAAACTTAATCTGCTTCATATGGCTACATATAGATTTAATTGTTGTTTCTAAATAACTCACATAAGCTTGATTTGCTGCAAGAACGATTGTCTTCTGAACCATTTACCCACCTAATAAATTTTATTTACACTAAAAAATTACAAAAAACATTAAACTGTATTGACTATATTTATCTATTCTATATATCTGATTCAAAAAGATTTGGAAGCAACCTCTATATAATCCTCTACTATAGATAAGTACAACAAGACTCATTAAATCTCCTGACTACTCTCAATTCTCATAGAGATTATACATGTTTATAATCTTCATATATAGAAAATGCTAGTTTCATCTTTAAAAATCCTACAATACATTATATCATTTTTATACCTTTTTACAAAATGATACTCAACGAAATCCAAACAGTACTTTAGTTCATTCTCGTCTAACCATTAATATCAGTTTTATCCGAGATAAAGTTTAGATAGCTTTCTGAAACTTATTTCATGTATCCTAGAGTTCTATTCTATAAACCTCGTTTTCTAATCTCAGTCTATGCTTATTCAAATATGGGTATCTCAGATATATAAAGAGTATAAACAAATCTAATAGAATAGATAATCTTTAAGTCCTTGGCCTCATGGCAAACAACATTATTCATAACTAATCAAATGAACTCATTCAGATATGCTTAAGATGACTGCTTCAAAAATACATTTACTCATTATTTATTACAAGCACCAGCTACTAAGAAAAAACTCTCTAAATATGGACGCTCACTACACCATTAGAATATACAAACTCTCAAATATAGCCACTTACTATTGGAGTGCGAATCTCTTTCGATGCTCACAACTTCATAATAGTCATAATCAAAAATCGTTATGCCCCCCAGTATCGAATACTTACAAAGGGGTTCTGCTTCATATCTAATCATACCTGACATACCAAAAAAATCCCCTGGATGATTTTTCATCCAAGGGATTCTTCATAAATCGAAATAACAATACTTTTTATGTATTTTTAATACGATTATTCTTCGTCATCACGCTTACGGCGTTTCGCAAACAGACCTAAACCAGTCACAGCTGCCAAAGCTCCAAGGAGTACAGATGATTTAGAAACTTCTGTACCGGTATTTGGCAATTGCTGTCTTGACTTATCTGCTGACTCAGATGCCGACGTGCTAGCTGATGTGCTAGCCGATGTACTTGCACTTGTTGAAGCCGACGTACTTGCTGATGTACTTGCTGACGTACTTGTGC
>CAJZGT010000043.1 GCA_916048145.1 uncultured Streptococcus sp. | reverse complement strand
CGATGAGAAACTTAGCGAAATTCCATTCGATTCGTTTTCCTAGTGGACCAGATTTCTGGTCTTTCAACCAAACATAGAGGGGATCTGCCTCCTTACCGTTGACCTTGATTTTGGCAAAACGTGGGAAGGTGGTTTGATAGTGTAGGCTACAGAAGGCGTTGATTTCTTCTGCGTTACCTGGTGCTTGTCCCATAAACTGATTGCAAGGGAAGTCTAAAATCTCAAAACCTTGTTCTTGATAGCGATCATAGAGTTCTTGAAGTCCTTGGTACTGGGGCGTTAAACCACATCCAGTAGCAGTGTTGACAACCAAGAGTACCTTACCACGATAGGCATCTAGTGAGATTTCTTGATTGTCTTGATTCAAGACTGAAAAATTGTATAGTGAAGTCATTGATTGCTTTTCTCCTTCTGTTTGGTATTTTTAGGAGTTTTTTCCTCCTGTAGGGATAGAAAGCCGTAGGTCAGGGTTCCAAAAATGCTACCGATAATCAGGCCATACATCAGCAAAGGAACACTTTTATCGAATTGCAGGAGCAACTTCACAAAATCTGAAAGGGACATCTGTTGAACGAAGACCTTATGAAAGATGAGTAAGGTAAAGAGACCAATCTGAATACCGATAAACACAATCCAACTCCGAAATTTGATTTGGCCTTTGCTGTAGGTTTTGAGGATGATTTCTGACTTGTCATCTTTTTCTAGATGGAGTTCTTTGACGGCTTTCTGAGTTTTTAAAGTAATGAAAAAAATGAGTCCAGAGTAAACATAGGGCATGGCATAGCGAACCACCTCTATGAAGCGACCAAATAACAGATAAAACAAGAAGAGGAAGAAGGAAGAATAAACGATTTGAACCATAGAACGGGCACAAGCCTTGTAGACAATCTCTTGTCGACATTCATCAAAAGGGCCCTGAATGTGAAAGAGATTTCGAAGTAGGCGAGTGGTGAAGTCTTCTTTTTTCATGCTGATAACCTCCTAAATGAGCGGTTTTTGATTGACTTCTTTAACGAATTGATAGAGATAATAAAGATAAGTGATAGAAGAAAGGCTAGCGATAGTCAGCAGTAAATAATATTTCCAATCGCTTGAGATGAGCATCAGTTGTGGAAAAGATAGAATTATAAAGTATAGTGCTAAGTTGAGTATGCGTGTTTTTGGGGAGTTAATCTTTAGATAAGTTAGTCCTTTGTTAAGTGCTGGAATAAAGACTAGCCCGAGGAATATCTCGCTGATTGGCAAGTTCCCTGAAATGATGATGAAGATGAGCAGAGAACTGAACAAAAGATGATAGGTAAGTAAAGTTAGTAATGATTTCATAGGTACCTCCTAATCCTCATCTTGATCCTTCTTAGCTTTTGCAATGCGACGGGAGATGAGGAACTGTATGCTCGCTCCGAAGAAAATAGAACCGAGAATGCTTGATACACCATTTCTTATAGTGAGGAGAGAATGAAAATAGTCCTGACCTTCACCTATGAGTATATGGAGAAGAGGAGTTATAAAAAACATCCATAGACCAAAGAACAAACCTGCTTTCAGACCTGGGTAGTATAGTTGCTTGCTTTCTTTCTCACTCAGCATATCTGGATCAATAGCTGTAATCCCTGTTTTTTTCATTTGGTAGGTGACATAGCCAGCAGCGATGAGGGCAATCACTAAAATCAGAGGAGGATAGATTAGAGCCACTTCTTGAGGGTATTTATAGGCCAGAAGGAGTGGAATAAGATTTCCGAAAATCATCAGATAAAAGAGGATGATAAAGACTTGGTTCCCAATACGATCGGCCTCACGCCGTTTGTATTCGTCAAGGGGACCAGAAATACCGTATGTGCGTTTGATCAGTTTTTCAGTGAAGGTTTCTTTTTTCATGAGTTGGCTCCTTTTTTAAAAGTTATCCTCCCAAAAGAGACTGTTGAGGTCAGTTTGGAGGCTGCGGGCGAGATTGAGACAGAGTTCCAGGGTTGGATTGTACTTGTCGTTTTCAATCATATTGATGGTTTGTCTCGAGACACCGATATCCTTGGCGAGTTCGAGCTGGGAAATACCCAGTTCCTTGCGAAATTCTTTCACACGATTCATCTGTTCTCCTTTCTGATTTATGTCGCATATATTTGACTATATTATATTCTTCTATGAAATAGATGTCAAGCATATTTGACATATTTCTTAAAGAAATCTTACTTTTTTTGACCTATTTGTCTGATTAGTGCAAGCTAGTCGGATTTGTGGTAAAATAGATAGGATATGACAAAAGAATTTCATCATGTAACGGTCTTACTCCACGAAACGATTGATATGCTTGACGTAAAGCCTGACGGTATCTACGTTGATGCGACTTTGGGTGGAGCGGGCCATAGCGAATATTTATTAAGTAAATTAAGTGAAAAAGGCCATCTCTATGCCTTTGACCAGGACCAGAATGCTATTGACAACGCGCAAAAACGTTTGGCACCCTATATCGAAAAAGGGATGGTAACCTTTATCAAGGATAATTTCCGTCATTTACAGGCACGTTTGCGCGAAGCTGGTGTTCAGGAAATTGATGGAATTTGTTATGACTTGGGAGTGTCTAGTCCTCAATTGGATCAGCGTGAGCGTGGTTTTTCTTATAAAAAGGATGCACCACTGGACATGCGGATGAATCAGGAAGCTAGTCTGACAGCCTATGAAGTGGTGAACCACTATGACTATCATGACTTGGTTCGAATTTTCTTCAAGTATGGAGAGGACAAATTCTCTAAACAGATTGCGCGTAAGATTGAACAAGCACGTGAAGTCAAGCCAATCGAGACAACGACTGAGTTGGCTGAGATTATCAAGTCGGCTAAGCCTGCCAAGGAGCTCAAGAAAAAGGGTCACCCTGCTAAACAGATTTTCCAGGCTATTCGAATTGAAGTTAATGATGAACTGGGAGCAGCAGATGAGTCCATCCAGCAGGCTATGGAGATGTTGGCTCTAGATGGTAGAATTTCAGTGATTACCTTTCATTCTTTGGAAGACCGCTTGACCAAGCAATTGTTCAAGGAAGCTTCAACGGTTGAAGTTCCCAAAGGCTTGCCTTTCATCCCAGATGATCTCAAGCCCAAGATGGAATTGGTGTCCCGTAAGCCAATCTTGCCAAGTGCAGAAGAATTAGAAGCTAATAACCGCTCGCATTCAGCTAAGTTGCGCGTGGCCAGAAAAATTCACAAGTAAGAGGGGAAAAGATGGTAGAAAGAATCGAAAAAACAAGCCAGTCGCTGCAAACCAAGTTTAAGAGATTTTCACGAGTAGAGAAGGCATTTTATCTTTCGATTGCTTTGACTACAACTGTTTTAGCGATTAGCGTTGTGTTTATGCAGACAAAGCTATTACAAGTTCAGAATGAATTGACCAAGGTTAATGCTCAGATAGAAGAAAAGAAGACAGAACTAGATGATGCCAAGCAAGAGGTTAATGAATTGATTCGTTCAGAACGTTTGAAAGAAATTGCAAACTCGAAGGATTTGCAGTTGAATAACGAAAATATCCGAACAGCGGAGTAAGATATGAAACAATTGAAAGAAAAAATTATCCGTTTTGCAGTTCGTAATCGTAAATCACCAGAAGAAAATCGCCGAAGAGTAGGGAAGAGTCTAAGTTTATTGGCAGTCGTACTCTTCGCTGTCTTTTTGGTCAACTTTGCGGTCATTATTGGAACGGGTAGTAAATTTGGTAAAGACTTGGTCAAAGAGGCTAAGAAGGTTCACCAGACAACGAAGACCATTCCGGCGAAACGAGGAACCATCTATGATCGAAATGGAACGCCAATAGCAGAAGATGCGACTTCTTACAATGTGTATGCTGTTATTGACAAGACCTACAAGTCGGCTACTGGGAAAGTTCTTTATGTAGAAGATTCAAAATTTAGTAAAGTTGCAGAAATTTTTCATAAATACCTGGAGATGGATGAGTCCTATGTGACAGAACAACTTGCTCAGCCCAATCTGAAACAGGTATCGTTTGGTACAAAAGGAAATGGTATTACTTATGCCAATATGATGGCTATTAAAAATGACCTCAAGACTGCTGGTGTGGAGGGGGTTGATTTTACAACTAGTCCTAACAGGAGTTATCCGAATGGTCAGTTTGCTTCATCATTTATTGGTCTAGCTCAACTTCATGAAAATGAAGATGGTAGCAAGAGTTTATTAGGGACATCTGGTTTAGAGAGTTCTCTAAATAGAATCCTTGCGGGAACAGATGGGATTATCACTTACGAAAAAGATCGTCTGGGAAATATTGTACCAGGTACAGAGCAAGCTTCTCAACAAACTGTAGACGGGAAGGATGTTTATACCACTCTTTCAAGTCCCTTGCAGTCCTTCATGGAAACACAGATGGATGCATTTCAAGAAAAGGTAAAAGGCAAGTACATGACAGCTACCTTGGTCAGTGCTAAGACAGGTGAAATCCTCGCTACTACTCAAAGACCTACCTTTAATGCAGACACTAAGGATGGTATCACTAAAGACTTTGTTTGGCGCGATATCCTCTATCAGAGTAACTATGAGCCAGGATCAACCATGAAGGTGATGATGTTGGCAGCAGCTATTGATAATAAGACTTTCCCTGGTGGAGAATACTTTAACAGTAGCGAGTTGAAACTGGCAGATGCAACCATTCGAGATTGGGACGTTAACGAAGGTTTGACAAGTGGTGGAACGATGACCTTTTCTCAAGGTTTTGCCCACTCTAGTAATATCGGGATGACCTTGCTCGAGCAGAAAATGGGAGATGCGACTTGGCTGGATTATCTCAATCGCTTTAAGTTTGGGGTGCCGACGCGTTTTGGTCTGACTGATGAGTATTCAGGTCAATTGCCTGCAGATAATATTGTTAATATTGCCATGAGTGCATTTGGTCAGGGGATTTCTGTAACGCAGACCCAGATGCTACGTGCTTTTACAGCCATTGCCAACGATGGGGTTATGTTGGAACCAAAATTTATCAGTGCCCTTTATGATCCAAATGACCAGTCTGTTCGTAAGTCTCAAAAGGAAATAGTCGGGAATCCTGTATCGAAAGAAGCGGCATCAGTCACGCGTGACCATATGGTTATGGTTGGAACAGACCCTACATATGGAACTATGTATAATCATAGTACAGGCAAGGCAACTGTCAATGTCCCGGGTCAGAATGTGGCCCTTAAATCAGGGACTGCGCAGATTGCGGATGAGAAAAATGGTGGTTATCTTACAGGTTCAACAAACTACATTTTCTCAGTTGTTTCTATGCACCCAGCAGAAAATCCTGACTTTATTCTCTATGTGACGGTTCAACAACCTGAGCATTATTCAGGTATTCAACTTGGAGAGTTTGCCAATCCAATTCTTGAAAGAGCCTCAGCTATGAAAGAATCACTCAATCTTCAGTCAACTGCTAAGAATTTGGAGCAGTTTAGTAAGACTACAAGTTATGCAATGCCTGCAACTAAGGATTACACGCCGGGTGATTTAGCAGAGGAATTACGACGTAACCTTGTTCAACCAATCGTTATTGGAACAGGAACTAAGGTTAAAGATAGTTCTGTTTCTGAAGGGAATAATTTGGAAGCCAATCAGCAAATCTTAATCCTATCTGATAAGCTTGAAGAAATGCCGGATATGTATGGATGGACACAGGAAAATGTTCAAGTGTTTGCCAAATGGTTGAATATTGAAGTAGAGTGGGATGGTACAGGTAAAACGGTTCAAAAACAGAGTGTTCGTGCCAATACTGCCATCAAAGATATTAAAAATTTGAAAGTAACTTTAGGAGATTAACATGATCAGTTCCATTAGTGCTGGAATTCTTAGCTTTTTATTAACAGTTATTGGTATTCCAGCCTTTATCCAATTTTATCGAAAAGCCCAGATTACTGGCCAGCAGATGCATGAGGATGTCAAGCAGCATCAGGCAAAAGCTGGAACTCCAACCATGGGGGGACTTGTTTTCCTCGTTGTTGCAGTTGTGGTGAGTTTCCTCGTCGCTCTTTTTTCAAAACAATTGACCAATAATGTTGGTATGATTTTGTTTATTTTGGTCTTGTATGGTTTGGTTGGTTTTTTAGATGACTTCCTCAAGGTCTTCCGTAAAATCAATGAGGGCCTTAATCCCAAACAGAAATTGGCTCTTCAGCTGCTAGGTGGCGTCATTTTCTACCTTTTTTATGAGCGTGGGGGCGATATGCTCTCTGTCTTTGGTTACCAAGTGCATCTAGGGATTTTCTATATTATCTTCGCTCTTTTCTGGCTAGTCGGTTTTTCAAATGCAGTGAACTTGACAGACGGTATTGACGGTTTAGCGAGTATTTCCGTTGTGATTAGTTTGTCTGCCTATGGAGTTATTGCCTATGTGCAAGGTCAGATGGATATCCTTCTAGTGATTTTTGCCATGATTGGTGGTTTGCTTGGTTTCTTCGTCTTTAACCATAAGCCTGCTAAGGTCTTTATGGGAGATGTGGGAAGTTTGGCCCTAGGTGGGATGTTGGCAGCTATCTCTATGGCCCTCCACCAAGAATGGACTCTCTTGATTATCGGAATTGTTTATGTTTTTGAAACAACTTCAGTCATGATGCAAGTCAGTTATTTCAAACTGACAGGTGGTAAACGTATTTTCCGTATGACGCCTGTACATCACCATTTTGAGCTTGGAGGATTGTCTGGTAAAGGAAATCCTTGGAGTGAGTGGAAGGTTGATTTCTTCTTTTGGGGAGTGGGGCTTCTAGCAAGTCTCTTGACGCTAGCCTTTTTATATCTACTGTAAAAAAATAATCCTTTATTGACAAAGAAATCAGGATGAAGCTTATCTTCATCCTGATTTTTGTGTGGTTAAACGTTAGTTTGATTCATCCTTTTTACTCTTAAGTAGAAAAGTTGCTGTTAGGACTAGACTCAATCCTGACAAGAATAGTAGTGGATTGGATGTTTCACCAGTAGCTGGAAGTTGTTCTTTAGGAGAATCATTTACAGATTGAACAAGGTCTGGACTAGATGAAACTTGCTCAGAGCTATTGGCTAATGGTTTGATATCTGTTTCACTTGGTTTTTGCTCTGCAGTAGTTGATGCTCCATTAGCTTGATAAACGACTGCATAGGTGCTGAAATGACTAGTCGTAAATTCTGCCATTCCCTCGCGAATAGTAAAATCGAGTGCCTGTAACTCTTTTGATGGAGTTAGGTAGTAAACATTTTCGACAGCAGAGGAAATAGGCAAGCGAACCAAGACAGCTCCTTTTGGTTGCAAACTCTGGTCTGTTGGATTTTTAAGGTGAAGATCGTAAGCATCATAGGTCTTACCAAATAGTTCTTGAGCTAATACACGTCTGCTAGAAATGTGAGAAATTCCCTCTAAGTCAGTCGCACCTCCAATAATTTCAACTTTAGTCTTTTCATCTTTTAAGATACGAAGTTTATATTCAGGAACAGAAACCGTAGGCGCTTGCTCTTGTCCTGCTGTGCCGATAGGCTTCGTGTACTCAGGAATAGAAACAGTAAGTAGTTGTTCTAGTCCCGCTGTCCCGACAGGCTTAGTGTACTCAGGAATAGAAATAGTAGGCGCTTGTTCTTGTCCTGCTGTACCGATAGATTTAGTGTATTCAGGAACAGAAACAGTAGGTATTTGTTCTATTCCTGCTGTGCCGATAGGTTTAGTATACTCAGGAATAGAAACTGTAGGTGGTTGTTCCAGTCCCGCTGTCCCGACAGGTTCAGTGTACTCAGGAATAGAAACCGTAGGCGCTTGTTCTTGTCCCACTGTTCCGATAGGCTTAATATATTCAGGGATAGAAACAGTAGGTGGTTGCTCTTGTCCTGCTGTGCTGATAGGCTTAGTGTATTCAGGGATAGAAACAGTAGGAGCTTGTTCTTGTCCCACTGTACCGATAGGGTTAGTATATTCAGGAATAGAAACAGTAGGTGGTTGCTCTTGTCCTGCTGTGCTGATAGGCTTAGTGTATTCAGGAATTTCTATAATAGGAGCAGGATCATCTCCTTTGCTTGTAGTTGGTTGCTGATTCTCATCCTTTTTGGTAAAGACAGTTACTACAGGACTGCTTGTTGTATTTCCCTGGATAGAATAAGCTTCTATCGCATTTCCAACTTTTCGATTGGTTTCGTCAGGGATAGGGATTTGTACCTGATTATCTTGGATTGATAAGACGGTCTGATCTCCAGTCGTAACTAGATGATTATCGTCTATCCTGCGTAAAACGAGTGGATCTTTGATACCTGGGAAGGTCACAGCGATTGCTTCCCAGTCTCCAACTGGTAGAGTTAAAGAGATGTTTTTATCCCCTTCCTTAAGCGGTGCGATACTTGGACTATCTACACCAACAGCAGGGGCTTTGATGATATCAAAGGAGTCTAGAGAGATTTTCTTGCGTCCTGCTGGTGAATTTGGATCAACTTTTAATGTCAAAATATGATTGCCATCGCTCAGATTAGTAAATTCTCCAATTAAGGTTGCCTTTTGGGTATCTCCAGCTGTGTAGAAGTCTAGACTTGGCATTTCTTTGCCATCTAGTGTCACGAGAGCTTTTCCGAGAGCGGATGTTTTAAGTCCGTAAATTCGAATACCTGTTCCAGTAAATGGAATGGTTGCCTGAGCTTCTGAAGTAGTACTTGGGCCACTATTATTGATGTCCGCATATTTTTCTGTGCTTTTATATAATTCAGTGTCGCTCCAATCTTTGAATTGAGATCCGTATTGAATGCGAGAGTCACGGTCATCCATTTTTTCAATAGTTGTTCCCTGTCCAGGTAAAACTTTAAAGTAGTCTAAGGAAATTTTGGAACGTTCACTGCCACGGTGTTTATGCTCTTTTTTTACAGTGATGGTCATCACATGAGAACCATCTGACAATCCTGTGAAGCGACCGATAAGGCTACCTTTTTCAGTTGCACCTGCAGTATAGAAGTCCAGTTCACTGACTGATTTACCATCGATTTTGACTTCAGCGATTCCCAATTGAGATGATTTGAGACCATAGATTTCAATGCCAACACCATTGAAAGGAATGGTTGCTGTCGCATCTTTATTCGTATAGTTACCTAGTGAAAGGTCGGCAAACTTCTCTGTTCCTCCAAATAATTCTGAGTCTGCCCAGTTTCCAAATGCAGAACCGTATTGGATTCGACTATCACGGTCATCCATCAATTGGTTATAGGTTTCGACATTGGCCTTTTCGGATACCTGTGTAGAAACATTACCTAGCATAGCCTTAACAGTATAAGTGTAGGCGAGTTGAGGATCGAGTGAGCGGTCGATAAAATGGGTTTGATTGGTTACAAATTCTCTGCTTGCAGAGGTTTGGCCAGATTCGTCTTTCTCTTGTCTTTGGATAACATAGTGGGTAGCGCCTTCTACTTGGTTGAAGGTGAGTTTGGCAGTGACGCCATTTTGTCTAACTGCTGTCAGACTGGTTACACGACCAGGGAAATGTTCAAAGGTAATGACATCACCTTTTTGCGTTGCTAGTTGGATGCGGCCATCTTTAAGAACAGTTGCTTTGACAGATTTGCCATTGACCTTGATTTGGCTGGCTTCGATATTTGGATAATCTACAACTAGGTCTCCACCGATATTTGCCAGGAAGGACAGGCTTTGCAGGTTTTTATCTTTCCACTTCATGCTGACTTCAAAGTTACCACGGGCA
>CAJZGT010000042.1 GCA_916048145.1 uncultured Streptococcus sp. | reverse complement strand
GGTGGAATCAAGTATTCTGGAGATATTGTAAAAGCCCTTGCTGCAGGTGGAAATGCAGTTATGCTTGGATCAATGTTTGCTGGAACTGATGAAGCTCCAGGCGAAACTGAAATCTTCCAAGGACGTAAGTTTAAGACTTACCGTGGTATGGGATCAATTGCTGCTATGAAGAAAGGTTCAAGCGATCGTTACTTCCAAGGTTCTGTCAATGAAGCAAACAAACTTGTTCCAGAAGGAATTGAAGGTCGTGTTGCTTATAAAGGAGCGGCAGCTGATATTGTCTTCCAAATGATTGGTGGTATTCGCTCTGGTATGGGTTACTGTGGTGCAGCTAACCTTAAAGAACTACACGATAATGCTCAATTTATTGAAATGTCTGGTGCTGGTTTGAAAGAAAGCCATCCTCACGATGTACAAATTACGAATGAGGCACCAAATTATTCCATGTAAAAACAATGAAAAGAACTCCCGTGGAAACAGGAGTTCTTTTACAATACTGTCAATTTTTGTTTACAGAAACTTTACCATCCTGAATAGTGAAAATACTTAGATTTTCTGGTAGATTTTGAAGATGATCTAAGCTTGTTGTTGTGATAAAAGTTTGGATTGAATGAGAAATCGTTTCTAATAATTTTAGTTGTCTAGTGTTGTCAAGTTCGCTCATAACATCGTCAAGCAGTAATATTGGAGATTCTGTAGTAATGCTTTCCATTAACTCGATTTCTGCTAATTTTATCGAGAGGACGAGACTACGATGTTGGCCTTGACTTCCGAAACTAGCATCCATTCTATTTATATAAAAAGAAATGTCATCCCGATGAGGACCAACACCAGTGTTCTTTTTAAATAAATCTATGGACCTACTTTTTTCTAAAGCAATTTTGAAAGATTCGGATAAGTCTTCTTTGTCAGTTGTCTTAAAAGAAGATTGATAAGATATTGACAACTCTTCAAGTTGATTAGAAAGCTCAAAATGTTTCTTACGACCAAAATATTCTAGTTTTTTTATGAAATTTAAGCGGTGATTCATCACACGACATCCATAATCGACTAGTTGATCATCTAAGACTGAAAGGAAGGTTTCATCTATTTTTTGAGCTGATTTTAGATAAGTGTTTCTTTGTTTTAGGATGTGGTTATAATTAGTTAAGTCTGATAGATAAATGGGCTTAATTTGTCCAAGCTCCATATCAATGAATTTTCGTCGAACTGAAGGAGCTCCTTTAATTAGTTGTAAATCTTCAGGAGCAAATAAGACAACATTCATGTGTCCGACATAATCTGAAAGTCGTGCCTGTTTTAAATGATTAACTTTTGTCACACGGCCTTTTTGTGTTAGTTCGATTTCTAGAGGAATGGATCCAGTTTTTTTCTGAACGAGACCTGAAAGATGAAGTTGTTCCTCATCAAAATGAATGAGATTTTTATCTGTTCTAGTTCGATGACTACGTGTCAAGGCTAAAAAATAGATAGCCTCTAACATATTTGTTTTACCTTGTGCATTGCGTCCTAAAAAGACATTTAATTTAGGATTAAAGTCTATTTTCGTCTCTTTGTAGTTACGAAAAGTTTTGAGAGATAGGTGTTGTAGCCACATGATTATCTACCAGGGAATCGTGGAGCTTGTTTGCTTTTGGGTGATGAAGAAAGTTTCGATTTGTCTTTTTTTACTCCCTTATTCATCTCCTTGACGAGTTTAGCGATTCGATCTTTTTCAACTTTATCAGCCTGATATTCCTCTTGCTCCTCAGAAGTAGGTTGTGTCAACAAGATGTCAATATTCATGTCAGAGATGTCAACTTTATCACCAATACGAAGTTTTTTACCACGACGACTCTCTAATTCCCCATTAAAGTAAACAGAATGTTCAGAGAGAAATGATTTGATAGCTCCTCCGCTATGTGTAATTCCAAGTTCTTTGAGTAGTGCTTGGAGGGTAATAAATTCTTCAAATAATTTGTATTCCATAATTCACCTCAATCTTTGGTATTATACCATATTTTCCTAAAAATAGTGAGAGAAATAGGGGGAAATGTAAGCGATTTTTATTTCAAAAGTGTTACAGAGAACAAGAAAATTTCAATTTTTCGTGATATAATAGAAGTCTGTATATAAGGAGGTAAATCATGGAGTTAGTGCATGGAATTTCAACACATTTTATCCAATCAAAAAAGTTTAAAACGAACAAAATCGCCGTGCGTTTTACCGCTCCATTATCCCTCGATACGATTGCAGGTCGCATGTTGAGTGCGAGTATGCTAGAGACTGCTAATCAGATGTACCCCACTTCTCAAGATTTGAGAAGACATTTGGCCAGTCTATACGGTACAGATATGTCAACCAATTGTTTCAGAAGAGGGCAAAGTCACATTGTGGAATTGAAATTTACCTATGTTCGTGATGAGTTTTTAAGTAGGAAAAATGTGCTAACTTCTCAGGTTTTGGAACTTGTAAAAGAAACTCTTTTTTCACCCGTAGTAGTTGATAATGGGTTTGATTCTGCCTTATTTGAAATTGAGAAAAAACAATTGTTAGCAAGTTTAGCAGCTGATATGGATGATTCTTTTTATTTCGCACATAAAGAATTAGATAAATTATTTTTTCATGATGAACGTCTCAGATTGGAATACAGTGATTTACGAAATCGTATTTTAGCTGAAACTCCACAAAGTTCTTATTCTTGTTTCCAAGAATTCTTGGCCAATGATCGAATCGATTTCTTTTTCCTAGGTGATTTTAATGAGGTGGAAATTCAAAATGTATTAGAATCATTTGGCTTTAAAGCTCGAAAAGGAGATGTGAAGGTTCAGTATTGTCAACCTTATTCCAATATCCTTCAGGAAGGTATGGTTCGGAAAAATGTGGGACAATCCATTTTGGAATTAGGATATCATTGCCCTTCTGAATATGGTGATGAGCAACATTTACCCATGATTGTAATGAATGGTTTACTTGGTGGATTTGCTCATTCTAAGCTCTTTACAAATGTCCGTGAAAATGCTGGATTGGCTTATACTATTTCAAGTCAGCTCGATTTGTTTAGTGGATTCTTGAGGATGTATGCTGGTATCCATCGAGAAAATCGGAATCAGGCTCGTAAAATGATGAATAATCAACTGATTGATTTAAAAAAAGGATATTTTACAGAGCTTGAGTTAGAGCAGACCAAGAAAATGATTCGTCGGTCTTTGTTACTTTCTCAAGATAATCAATCTTCATTGATTGAACGTGCTTATCAAAATGCCTTGCTTGGAAAATCTTCAGCAGACTTTAAAAGTTGGATTGCAAAACTCGAGCAAGTTGACAAAGATGCTATTTGTAGAGCAGCTAATAATGTGAAACTACAAGCGATTTACTTTATGGAAGGAATAGAATGACAAAGGTTGTTTTTGAAGAAAAATACTATCCAGCTGTAAAAGAAATGGTTTATCGAACTCGTTTGTCAAATGGATTGACAGTTGCTCTTTTGCCTAAAAAAGAATTTAAAGAGGTTTACGGGAGTGTAACTGTACAGTTTGGTTCGGTAGATACGCTTGTCACAGAAGTTGACGGAGATGTAAAACAATATCCTGCAGGGATTGCTCACTTTCTTGAACATAAATTATTTGAGAGAGAAGACTCCAGCGATTTGATGTCGGCTTTTACGAGTTTAGGTGCAGATAGTAATGCCTTTACAAGCTTTACAAAAACAAACTATCTTTTTTCAGCAACGGATCATCTCTTAGAGAATGTAGATTTACTTGATGAATTGGTGACATCAGCACATTTTACTGAAGATTCCATTTTAAGAGAGCAGGATATTATCCAGCAAGAACGAGAAATGTATCAAGATGATCCAGATTCGTGTTTATTCTTTTCAACTTTAGCGAATTTGTATCCTGGTACACCTTTAGCAACTGATATAGTTGGGAGTGAGGAGTCCATTTCACAAATAAATCTAACTAATTTGCAAGAAAATTTTATAAGATTTTACAAACCTGTAAACATGTCTCTGTTTTTAGTTGGTAATTTTGATGTGGAAAAAGTACAGGACTATTTTGAAAGCAAAGAACTGAAAGATTCAGATGTTCATGAAGTGGCAAGAGAAAAGTTGGTTTTACAAGCTGTAAAGCAAACAGACAGTATGAGAATGGAAGTGTCTTCTCCCAAACTAGCGATTGGTGTTAGAGGTAAACAAGATGTTGCTGAGGAAGATTGCTATCGACATCATATTTTATTAAAATTATTATTTGCAATGATGTTTGGTTGGACTTCGGATCGTTTTCAAAAATTATATGAATCAGGTAAAATTGATGCGTCCTTATCTCTGGAAGTTGAAGTAACAAGTCGCTTTCATTTTGTTATGTTGACAATGGATACAAAAGAGCCAGTTGCTTTATCTCATCAGTTTAAAAAGGCTATTCGTAATTTCACAAAGGATTTAGATATTACAGAGGATCATTTAGACATTATCAAAAGAGAGATGTTTGGAGAATTTTTCAGTAGCATGAACTCTCTTGAATTTATTGCAACGCAATATGATGCTTTTGGACAAGGTGAGACAATCTTTGATTTGCCGAAAATTTTACAGGAAATTACTTTAGAGGATGTCCTTGATGCTGGACACCATTTAATAGATGATGGTGACATAGTTGATTTTACAATATTTCCATCATAGTAACCTATCATAATCGACACTAGAAAGAAGGAATGACAAGTATGAGGAAAAAAACAATTGGTGAGGTTTTACGTTTAGCTAGAACCAACCAAGGGTTAACTTTAGAAGAATTACACAAAAAAACAGAAATTCAGTTGGATATGTTGGAGGCAATGGAAGCTGATGAATTTGATCAACTTCCTAGTCCATTTTATACTCGTTCTTTTCTGAGAAAGTATGCGTGGGCAGTTGAGCTAGATGAGAGAATTGTCTTGGATGCTTATGATTCTGGGAGCATGATTACTTATGAGGAAGTAGATGTTGATGAAGACGAGTTGACAGGTAGGAGACGTTCCAGTAAGAAAAATAAGACATCATTTTTACCTTTATTTTATTTTATACTCTTTGCCCTATCGATTGTCATTTTTGTGACTTATTATGTTTGGAATTATCTCCAGAATCAACCGGAGAATTCATCTACGTCTAGTTATAGTGTAGTCCAAGCAACAAGTTCGACTAGTTCTGTAACTCCATCTTCAAGTAGTGGTTCATCAAGTAGCTCTTCGAATATTGAACCAGTTATAAGTGTATCAGGTGAAGGAAATTATGTAGAAATCGCTTATAAAACAAGTAAGGAAACTGCAAAATTGCAATTATCGGTTTCAGATGCTAGAAGTTGGGTTAGTGTTTCAGAAAGTGATCTTGAGGGTGGTGTGACCTTATCACCGGATAATAAAAGTGCGGAAACAACAGTTTCAACAAAAAATCCTGTGACCATTACTTTAGGTGTTGTCAAAGGTGTAGCTTTAACAGTAGATAATCAGACTGTTGATTTATCGAAATTAACAGCTCAGACTGGAAAAATCACTGTAACCTTTACTAAAAATTAAGGAAAAACGAATGAAAAAAGAACAAATTCCCAATCTCTTAACAATAGGTCGAATTCTCTTTATACCTATTTTTATCTTTATTTTAACGATAGGAAATTCGCTAGAAAGTCATATAGTAGCAGCTATTATATTTGCTATTGCCAGTATTACAGATTATTTAGATGGATATTTAGCTCGTAAATGGAATGTGGTCAGTAATTTTGGTAAATTTGCAGATCCTATGGCGGATAAGTTACTAGTTATGTCGGCTTTTATTATGCTGATTGAGTTGGGTATGGCTCCGGCTTGGATTGTTGCGGTGATCATCTGTCGTGAGTTGGCTGTGACAGGTTTAAGGCTTTTATTGGTTGAAATTGGTGGAACAGTTTTAGCAGCAGCAATGCCTGGAAAAATTAAAACTTTCAGCCAGATGTTTGCGATTATTTTCTTGCTATTACATTGGACTTTGCTTGGTCAAGTTCTACTTTATGTAGCCTTGTTTTTCACTATCTACTCTGGCTATGATTATTTCAAGGGTAGTGCCTATGTATTTAAAGGGACATTTGGTTCGAAATGAAATCAATAATTGATGTAAAAAATCTTTCTTTTCGCTATAAGGAAAGTCAGGAGTACTATGATGTGAAGGATATTACGTTTCACGTGAAACGTGGAGAATGGCTTTCGATTGTAGGACATAATGGTAGTGGTAAATCAACGACGGTTCGATTAATTGATGGTTTACTGGAAGCAGAATCTGGAGAGATTGTAATTGATGGTCAACGGTTGACTGAGGAAAATGTTTGGAATATACGTCGTCAAATCGGTATGGTTTTTCAAAATCCAGATAATCAATTTGTTGGAGCTACTGTTGAAGATGATGTTGCCTTTGGTTTGGAAAATCAGGGACTTTCTCGTCAAGAAATGAAAAAGAGAGTGGAAGAAGCTCTGGATTTGGTTGGCATGTTGGACTTTAAAAAGAGAGAGCCAGCGCGTTTATCAGGTGGCCAAAAGCAACGTGTGGCCATTGCAGGTGTTGTAGCCCTAAGACCAGCGATTCTAATCCTAGATGAGGCAACGAGTATGTTGGATCCTGAGGGGCGTAGAGAACTGATTGAGACAGTAAAAGGAATTCGAAAAGACTATGATATGACGGTCATTTCCATTACTCATGATTTGGAAGAAGTTGCCATGAGTGATCGTGTATTGGTCATGAAAAAAGGGGAAATTGAATCAACCAGTAGCCCAAGAGAACTTTTCTCTCGAAATGATTTAGATCAAATTGGATTAGACGATCCTTTTGCCAATCAATTAAAACATTCTTTGAGCCAGAATGGCTATGATTTACCTGAAAATTATTTGACAGAAAGTGAGCTAGAGGATAAGCTATGGGAATTGCTCTAGAAAATGTGAGTTTTACGTATCAAGAAGGGACTCCCTTAGCCTCAACAGCTTTGTCGGATGTTTCTTTGACGATTGAAGATGGTTCTTATACGGCTTTAATTGGACACACAGGTAGTGGTAAATCAACTATTTTACAACTCTTAAATGGTTTATTGGTACCAAGTCAAGGGAGTGTGCGAGTTTTTGATACTTTAATCACCTCGACTTCTAAAAATAAAGATATTCGTCAAATTAGAAAACAAGTTGGCTTGGTATTTCAGTTTGCTGAAAATCAGATTTTTGAAGAGACGGTTTTGAAAGACGTTGCTTTTGGACCGCAAAATTTTGGAGTTTCTGAAGAAGATGCGGAGCAGATTGCGCGTGAGAAACTGGTTCTGGTTGGAATTGATGAATCATTTTTTAATCGTAGCCCATTTGAGCTGTCAGGTGGACAAATGAGACGTGTTGCCATTGCAGGCATACTCGCCATGGAGCCAGCTGTATTAGTCTTAGATGAACCCACAGCAGGCCTGGATCCTTTGGGGAGAAAAGAGTTGATGAACTTATTCAGAAAACTCCACCAGTCAGGGATGACCATCGTCTTGGTAACGCATTTGATGGATGATGTTGCTGAATATGCGAATCAAGTCTATGTGATGGAAAAGGGACGTCTAGTTAAGGGTGGTAAGCCAAGTGATATCTTTCAAGATGTTGTCTTTATGGAAGAAGTGCAGTTGGGAGTACCTAAAATTACGGCCTTTTGTAAACGATTGGCTGATAGAGGCGTGTCATTTAAACGATTACCGATTAAGATAGAGGAGTTCAAGGAGTCGCTAAATGGATAGTATGATTTTGGGGCGTTATATCCCAGGGGATTCGATTGTTCACCGATTGGATCCACGCAGCAAATTACTGGCTATGATGCTACTGATTTTAATCGTTTTTTGGGCTAATAATCCCTTGACGAATCTAATTCTTTTTATAGCGACAGGGATATTTATTGCCTTGTCAGGAGTATCTCTCTCATTTTTTATTCAGGGCTTGAAGTCTATGTTTTTCTTGATTGCCTTCACAACTATTTTTCAACTATTTTTCATTTCTAATGGGAATGTTTTATTTGAGTTTTCGTTTGTGAGAATCACGGATTATGCTTTGCAACAAGCTGGAATTATCTTTTGTCGCTTCGTATTGATTATTTTCTTTTCAACTTTGTTAACCTTAACGACCATGCCCTTAAGTTTGGCATCAGCTGTCGAAGCTTTATTAGCACCTTTAAAGCGTGTGAAAGTTCCAGTTCATGAAATTGGCTTAATGCTATCTATGAGTTTGCGTTTTGTTCCGACATTAATGGATGATACGACGCGGATTATGAATGCACAGAAAGCGCGTGGAGTGGATTTTGGTGAAGGAAGCATTGTTCAAAAGGTGAAGGCTATGATTCCTATTTTGATTCCTCTTTTTGCGACAAGTTTAAAACGTGCGGATTCCTTGGCTATCGCAATGGAAGCGCGTGGTTATCAGGGGGGAAAAGGCAGAAGTCAATATCGACAATTGAAATGGACTCGAAAGGATACGCTGACCATTCTTGTTATTATCATGCTTGGTTGTTGCTTATTTTTCTTAAAATCTTAGTAGCTTTCAGGAATTGATAAAAAATTACTGTAACAGTTTTTGATATAAAGGTAGGGATATGAACCGTTTTAAAAAATCAAAATATGTCATTATTGTTTTTGTCACTGTTCTGCTTGTGTCCGCTCTCTTAGCGACGACTTATTCAAGTACAATTGTGACAAAATTAGGAGATGGAATCTCATTGGTTGATAGAGTTGTAAAAACCCCTTTTCAGTGGTTTGATTCTGTCAAATCAGATTTGGCTCATTTGACACGAACATATAATGAAAATGAAAGTTTGAAGAAACAGATTTACCAATTAGAAGTTAAATCAAATGAGGCGGAAAGTTTAAAGACAGAAAATGAACAACTGCGCCAATTGCTTGATATGAAGTCCAAATTGCAAGCTACAAAGACTTTAGCAGTAGATGTTATTATGCGTTCTCCAGTATCTTGGAAGCAGGAATTGACTCTGGATGCAGGCAAATCAAAAGGGGTTTCTGAAAATATGTTAGCCATTGCAAATGGTGGTTTGATTGGGAGTATTTCAAAAGTAGAGGACAACTCTACTATGGTCAACCTTCTGACAAATACGGAAAATGCTGATAAGATTTCTGTTAAAATTCAACATAGCTCTACAACAATTTATGGGATTATTGTTGGCTATGACAAGGAAAATGAGGTTCTTAAAATTAGTCAATTAAATAGTAATAGCGATATTAGTGCAGGCGATAAGGTGACAACGGGTGGATTAGGAAACTTTAATGTTGCTGATATTCCTGTTGGTGAAGTGGTTGCCACAACGCATAGTACGGACTATTTGACACGAGAAGTAACTGTTAAATTGAGTGCAGATACTCATAATGTGAGTGTGATAGAATTAGTGGGGAATTCATAATGAGACAGTTGAAGCGAGTTGGAGTGTTTTTATTGCTTCCTTTCTTTGTTCTAATTGATGCCCATATTAGCCAGCTTCTGGGCTCATTTTTTCCCCACGTGCAGTTGGCTAGTCATTTTCTATTTTTGTTTCTCTTATTTGAGACGATTGAAGTATCAGAGTATCTCTATTTAGCCTATTGTTTTGTGGTGGGTTTGGTTTATGACATTTACTTTTTCCACTTGATAGGGATTGCGACTTTGTTGTTCGTCTTGTTGGGGGTATTTCTCCATAAATTTAATAGCGTTATTTTATTGAATCGTTGGACGAGAATGTTGGCAATTATTGTCAT
>CAJZGT010000041.1 GCA_916048145.1 uncultured Streptococcus sp. | reverse complement strand
TCCGCAAACCAGCGGAGGGCAAAGTCATTTTCAAAGAGGAAGACTGGTTGGTCAAAACGGTCTTTAGCCAAGATATTTCGGCTTGATGACATGCGTTCATCCAAGTCTTCTGGCTTGATCCAACGAACAGTCTTTTTACCCATCGGGCTCATGACTACTTCCGCATTGTACTCGCCTTCCATACGGTGCTTAAAGACTTCAAACTGGAGTTGTCCTACCGCTCCCAGCATATACTCGCCTGTTTGATAATTCTTATAAAGCTGAATGGCACCTTCTTGCACCAATTGCTCGATTCCCTTGTGGAAGGATTTTTGTTTCATGACATTCTTAGCAGAAACTTTCATGAAAATTTCAGGAGTAAAGGTTGGCAGTGGTTCAAATTCAAACTTGTTTTTCCCAACTGTCAAGGTATCCCCAACTTGATATGTACCTGTATCGTAAACCCCGATAATATCACCTGCCACGGCATTGGTCACATTCTCACGACTTTCCGCCATAAACTGAGTAACATTAGACAGTTTGGCACCCTTACCAGTACGAGGCAGGTTGACACTCATCCCACGCTCAAATTCACCCGATACGATACGGACAAAGGCAATACGGTCACGGTGACGAGGGTCCATATTGGCTTGGATTTTAAAGACAAACCCTGAGAAATCCTTGTCGTAAGGATCCACAATTTCGCCATCTGTTTTCTTGTGTCCATGTGGTTCTGGAGCAAACTTAAGGAAAGTCTCAAGGAAGGTCTGCACACCAAAGTTTGTCAAAGCTGAACCGAAAAAGACAGGTGTTAATTCTCCAGCAAGGATAGCTTCCTCTGAAAACTCATTCCCAGCTTCATTTAAAAGTTCAATATCATCCTTGACTTGCTCGTAGAAAGGATTGCTACCAAAAAGCTTGTCCCCATCTTCTAGACTGGCAAAACGCTCATCCCCTTTGTAGAGCTCCAAGCGTTGGTTATAAAGGTCATACAAACCTTCAAAAGCTTTCCCCATACCGATTGGCCAGTTCATCGGATAGCTAGCAATGCCCAAGACTTCTTCCAATTCTTGCAAGAGATCCAAAGGCTCACGACCGTCACGGTCCAGCTTGTTCATAAAGGTAAAGACGGGAATGCCACGATGTTTGACAACCTCAAATAATTTCTTGGTTTGCGCCTCGATACCCTTAGCAGAATCCACCACCATGACCGCAGCATCCACCGCCATCAAGGTCCGATAGGTATCTTCTGAGAAGTCCTCGTGCCCTGGTGTGTCGAGGATATTGACGCGCTTACCATCGTAGTCAAACTGCATCACAGATGAAGTAACCGAAATCCCACGTTGCTTCTCGATATCCATCCAGTCAGACTTGGCAAAAGTCCCTGTTTTCTTTCCTTTTACCGTACCAGCCTCACGAATCTCGCCCCCAAAGTAGAGCAACTGCTCAGTGATGGTTGTTTTCCCCGCGTCAGGGTGGGAGATGATGGCAAAGGTACGACGTTTCTTAATTTCTTCTTGAATATTCATAAGTTCTCTTTCTTTGATTCTCTATTTTTCTTGTTTCAATAGCTAAGAATGATTTTTACATTGGATTTTACCATTCCTTTCAACACTCCATTATATCGGATTTTAGCATTTTTTTCAATTTCTATTTTATATTGAATAAAAGCTTTCCCTTGTAGTCAAATAGATAGAAAATCGTGACAATTCTAGCAAAAATGATATAATAAAACAAAAAGGAGATATAATCATGTTCAAAGAATTTGGTGTAACTAATTTAGAAGTGACAAAAGATGATATTTACAAGAATCCAAACAACCCTATTTTGCGCATGTATGATGACGATGAATTAATTGGAACCTTTAGTATTCTAACTGGAGAAGTGTTGGAAAATTTGGACTTGGCAGACTATGATATTCGTTTTGCTCAAAAGCAAATTAAGTTAAATCGCGATAACTACCTTGAAACATGGAAGGACTACGTGGGATTACTACATTCCTAAATATTCTTTCTTAAAGTATGGTATTGAAATTCGTCCTAACGAACATAACCATAAAGGGCAAAAAGCGCATATTCACTTTTATATCCACGGAGAAGAAGTGGGTTCAATGTTTCTGAACGGTGAACTGAGAGATGGTAAAGCAAAAGCAAAAGACCTAAAAATGATAAGGCAATATATCTTAGAAAATGCAGTTGAACTTCAGGCTTTATGGAATGAATACCAAAAGAGTGCATATTAAAATCAGAGAATCTTAGTTTGCTAATCAACAACAAACAAAAACTATCTAGCAATTTTAATGCCTACTATTCAACTATTGCCCCACTTAGGTACTAACCATCCTACTCCACTTGCAATTTTTCAAATAAATGTTACAATAAATATAGAAAAAGGTGTTGCGTCAACAACACCCCACAGAGCCGTTTAAGACGGTGGCTGTAATTACATAACTAAAAAATAGCTCGTTAACTCGCCAAAGTTAGGACGGCTATTTTTTTGTCTCTTTAAAAACCTCTTTCTCGACTTGCCAGATGCCTTTTTTCAGCTTTACCTCCCTTATTTATAGGAAAATATGGTAAAATAGAACAGACTAAAAATCATCATTTCACGAAAGGATGCAAGATGAAAATTACGCAAGAAGAGGTAACACACGTTGCCAATCTTTCAAAATTAAGATTCTCTGAAGAAGAAACTGCTGCCTTTGCGACTACCTTGTCTAAGATTGTTGACATGGTTGAATTGCTGGGCGAAGTTGACACAACTGGTGTCGCACCTACTACGACTATGGCTGACCGCAAGACCGTACTCCGCCCTGATGTGGCCGAAGAAGGAACAGACCGTGATCGCTTGTTTAAAAACGTACCTGAAAAAGATAACTACTATATCAAGGTACCAGCTATCCTAGACGATGGAGGAGATGCCTAATGACTTTTAACAATAAAACCATTGAAGACTTGCACAATCTCCTTGTTTCTAAGGAAATTTCTGCAACTGAATTGACACAAGCTACGCTTGAAGATATCAAGTCTCGCGAGACAGCTATCAACGCTTTTGTTACCATCGCTGAAGAGCAAGCTCTTGCTCAAGCCAAAGCCATTGATGAAGCTGGAATTGACGCTGATAATGTCCTTTCAGGAATTCCACTAGCTGTCAAGGATAATATCTCTACTGACGGTATTCTCACAACTGCAGCATCAAAAATGCTCTACAACTATGAGCCAATTTTTGATGCAACAGCCGTTTCCAATGCAAAATCTAAGGGCATGATTGTCGTAGGGAAAACTAACATGGACGAGTTTGCCATGGGTGGTTCAGGTGAGACTTCTCACTACGGTGCCACTAAAAACGCTTGGGATCACAGCAAGGTTCCTGGTGGTTCATCAAGTGGTTCTGCTGCAGCTGTAGCGTCAGGACAAGTCCGCTTGTCGCTTGGTTCTGATACTGGTGGTTCCATCCGCCAACCTGCTGCCTTCAACGGGATCGTTGGTCTCAAACCAACCTACGGAACAGTTTCTCGTTTCGGTCTCATTGCCTTCGGTAGTTCATTAGACCAAATCGGACCTTTTGCACCAACTGTTAAGGAAAATGCCCTCTTGCTCAACGCTATTGCCAGCGAAGATGCCAAAGACTCTACTTCTGCTCCTGTCCGTATTGCCGACTTTACTTCAAAAATCGGACAAGACATCAAGGGCATGAAAATTGCTTTGCCTAAAGAATACCTCGGCGAAGGAATTGACCCAGAGGTTAAAGAAACCATCCTTAATGCAGCCAAACACTTTGAAAAACTGGGTGCTATCGTTGAAGAAGTCAGCCTGCCTCACTCTAAATACGGTGTTGCCGTTTACTACATCATCGCTTCATCAGAAGCTTCATCAAACTTGCAACGTTTTGACGGTATCCGTTACGGCTACCGCGCAGAGGATGCGACTAACCTTGATGAAATCTATGTAAACAGCCGTAGCCAAGGTTTCGGTGAAGAAGTGAAACGCCGTATCATGCTGGGTACTTTCAGTCTTTCATCAGGTTACTATGATGCTTACTACAAAAAGGCTGGACAGGTTCGTACCCTCATCATCCAAGATTTCGAAAAAGTCTTTGCGGATTATGACTTGATTTTGGGACCAACTGCTCCTAGTGTTGCTTATGACTTGGACTCACTCAACCATGATCCAGTTGCCATGTACTTGGCTGACCTCTTGACCATCCCAGTCAACTTGGCTGGTCTTCCAGGGATTTCGATTCCTGCTGGATTCTCTCAAGGTCTGCCTGTTGGTCTACAATTAATTGGTCCTAAGTATTCTGAGGAAACCATTTACCAAGTTGCTGCTGCTTTTGAAGCAACAACAGACTACCACAAACAACAACCCGTGATTTTTGGAGGTGATAACTAATGAACTTTGAAACAGTCATTGGACTTGAAGTCCACGTAGAGCTCAACACCAATTCAAAAATCTTCTCACCTACTTCTGCCCACTTTGGAAATGACCAAAATGCCAACACTAACGTGATTGACTGGTCTTTCCCAGGAGTTCTGCCAGTTCTCAATAAAGGTGTTGTTGATGCTGGTATTAAGGCAGCTCTTGCCCTCAATATGGACATCCACAAAAAGATGCACTTTGACCGCAAGAATTACTTCTATCCTGATAATCCCAAAGCCTACCAAATTTCTCAGTTTGATGAACCAATTGGTTACAATGGATGGATTGAAGTCGAGCTAGAAGACGGTACGACTAAGAAAATCGGTATCGAACGTGCTCACCTAGAAGAAGACGCTGGTAAAAACACCCACGGTACAGATGGCTACTCTTACGTTGACCTCAACCGCCAAGGGGTGCCATTGATTGAGATTGTATCTGAAGCTGACATGCGTTCTCCTGAAGAAGCCTATGCTTATCTGACAGCCCTCAAGGAAGTTATCCAGTATGCTGGCATTTCTGACGTTAAAATGGAAGAAGGTTCCATGCGTGTGGATGCCAACATCTCTCTTCGTCCTTATGGTCAAGAGAAATTCGGTACTAAGACTGAGTTGAAGAACTTGAATTCCTTCTCAAATGTCCGCAAGGGGCTTGAATATGAAGTCCAACGTCAAGCTGAAATCCTTCGCTCAGGTGGTCAAATCCGCCAAGAAACTCGTCGTTATGATGAGGCAAATAAGGCAACCATCCTCATGCGTGTCAAGGAAGGTGCTGCAGACTACCGCTACTTCCCAGAACCAGACCTACCCCTCTTTGAAATCTCAGACGAGTGGATCGAAGAAATGCGGACAGAATTACCAGAGTTTCCAAAAGAACGCCGTGCGCGTTATGTATCTGACCTTGGCTTGTCAGACTACGATGCTAGCCAGTTGACTGCAAATAAAGTCACTTCTGACTTCTTTGAAAAAGCGGTTGCCCTGGGTGGCGACGCCAAACAAGTCTCTAACTGGCTCCAAGGTGAAGTCGCTCAATTCTTGAATGCTGAAGGCAAGACACTTGAACAAATCGAACTAACACCAGAAAACTTGGTTGAAATGATTGCCATCATCGAAGACGGCACGATCTCTTCTAAGATTGCCAAGAAAGTCTTTGTCCATCTAGCTAAAAATGGTGGTGGCGCGCGTGAATACGTGGAAAAAGCAGGTATGGTTCAAATCTCAGATCCAGCTGTTTTGATTCCAATTATCCACCAAGTCTTTGCCGATAACGAAGCTGCTGTTGCCGACTTCAAGTCAGGCAAACGCAACGCAGACAAGGCCTTCACAGGATTCCTTATGAAAGCAACCAAAGGCCAAGCCAACCCACAAGTCGCCCTTAAACTCCTTGCCCAAGAATTAGCGAAGTTGAAAGAAGATGAATAACAGACTTTTTATATACCTTTTTCTATTTTAGAAAGAAGAAAAAATGAACAAATTTTTACGATTGCTATTTGTTTTAGTCATCATCGCTATGCTAGGCGCTTCTATACTGCAAATTTTCTTTCCATCATACATGGGAAGTCACTCCGGGTACGGAATCTCTGCTGGTTGGCAACGAGAAATTGGAATATGGAACCTAGCTGTATTGATTCTTATTCTCGGTGTCAATATTAAGTATGATTGGTTCTATCTACGAATCGTGCTTCTCGCTCTCATCTTCGGTGGGATTGGAATAGGAACAAATCACTTAGTCAATTTTATGGAGTATCATTCTCCTGTAAATGCTATCGGTGCTTTCGAAAATTACTTGTTAGCGGCGGGGTGGATTATAGGGTGGCTCATTGAACATCATTCCATAAAAAAGATAACTGCTAGTAAATAACGACAAGTATATCTTAGATGATTTTTAAATGTTATAATATAGTTTAATAATTATTCAAATTAAGAGATCTACCTTTTCAATAGCCTCAATCCCATATCCTTCTTGAAGAGCTCAGCTATGACCAAGAAAGTCTTTGTCCACCTGGCTAAAAATGGCGGTGGCGCGCATGAATACGTTGAAAAAGCAGGTATGGTCCAAATTTCAGATACAGCTGTCTTGATTCCAATTATCCACCAAGTCTTTGCCAAGGAATTGGCGAAGTTGAAAGGAGATTAACACGTAAAAGAAACCAGCCCTGAGGTTGGTTTTTTCGCTCCTACCATCTCCCAATAACTATTTTGGCTTTATTTCCAGAAGATTTTATGGTAAAATGAAGAGTAATAATATTTATTAAAGAGGTAAAAACATGATTGAAGCAAGCAAATTGAAAGCTGGTATGACATTTGAAACTGCAGACGGAAAATTGATCCGCGTTTTGGAAGCTAGCCACCACAAACCAGGTAAAGGAAACACAATCATGCGTATGAAATTGCGTGATGTCCGTACTGGTTCTACATTTGACACAAGCTACCGTCCAGAAGAAAAATTCGAACAAGCTATTATCGAAACTGTTCCAGCTCAATACTTGTACAAAATGGATGAAACTGCCTACTTCATGAACACTGAAACTTACGACCAATACGAAATCCCAGTCGTAAATGTTGAAAATGAATTGCTTTACATCCTTGAAAACTCTGATGTGAAAATTCAATTCTACGGAACTGAAGTAATCGGTGTAACTGTACCAACTACTGTTGAATTGACAGTCGCTGAAACACAACCATCTATCAAAGGTGCTACTGTTACAGGTTCTGGTAAACCAGCAACTATGGAAACTGGACTTGTTGTCAACGTTCCCGACTTCATCGAAGCTGGACAAAAATTGATCATCAACACTGCAGAAGGAACTTACGTTTCTCGTGCCTAATCTCTAGAAAGAGGTCATTCTATGGGAATTGAAGAACAATTTGGCGAAATCGTTATCGCTCCACGTGTACTTGAAAAAATCATTGCTATCGCAACTGCTAAAGTTGAGGGTGTCCACTCATTTTCAAATAAATCCGTATCTGATACCCTATCAAAATTTTCTCTAGGTCGTGGCGTTTATCTTAAAAATATCGAAGAAGAGCTGACAGCTGATATCTATCTCTATCTTGAGTACGGTGTGAAGGTACCAAAAGTTGCTCTTACTATTCAAAAAGCAGTCAAAGATGCTGTTCGTGATATGGCTGATGTGGAACTTGCTGCTGTCAACATTCATGTTGCAGGAATCGTTCCAGATAAAACACCAAAACCTGAGTTGAAAGATCTATTTAACGAGGACTTCCTCAATGACTAGTCCATTATTAGAATCTAGACGCGAACTTCGTAAATGCGCTTTTCAAGCTCTCATGAGCCTTGAATTCGGCACAGATATGGAAACAGCTTGTCACTTTGCCTACACGCATGACCGTGAAGATTCAGATGTGCAAATCCCTGCCTTTCTTCTGAACTTGGTTTCTGGCGTTCAAGCTCAAAAAGACGAATTGGATAAACAAATCAACCAGCACCTCAAGTCAGGCTGGACAGTTGAACGCTTGACCTTGGTCGAAAAAAATTTACTACGCTTAGGAGTCTTTGAAATCACTTCATTTGACACCCCTCAGTTGGTTGCTGTTAATGAAGCTATCGAGCTTGCAAAGGACTTCTCAGATCAAAAATCTGCCCGTTTTATCAATGGACTGCTCAGCCAGTTTGTAACAGAAGAACAGTAAACAGAAAAAGTGTTTGACAGCTGTCAAACACTTTTTCTTTGCCTCCCACTATCTAAAAAAGTGGTAATAGATATAATTGTAAATAAAAATCCAGATAGGTTTTGCATGATTGAGAAAGTTGAAAAAACTATGACAGAGAATGGTCAATCGTATATTAGATGTATAGCGATAGACAAGAGCTAAAAAGAGACCAATCAGACTATAATATAATAAACTAATTGGGTCTCGGTGAGATAGTATCAAATGACTGAGTCCAAAGATAAGACCTGATAAGATGACATCTAAATAGTACTTTGACTTAGGAAAGAAGGTGTTCATAAAATACCCTCTATCAAGAGTCTCCTCAAAAATAGGGCCGATGATTACAGGAAGTACAAAAGATAAGATAGTCGATAAAAAAGTTGGTTGTCCATTTGAAAGAACCACGGTAAAATACTCATCATGAATATTCCTATGATTAATCAAATGAGCATAGCGTGCCCAAAAATTACCGAGAATCTGATAAACCACATAACCTGCAAATAAGTAGAAGATAGTTGACCAGTTCCAGATCTTTTTCTCAAAGATAAAGAGCATCTTTTTCTTTTTTAACCACCAAATTAATAGAAGGAAATTTCCTACTAATCCCATTGTTAAAATAAGAGAGTAAACATCAGCGCCTAACCCTAAAATTATCGTCACATACAATCCAATTGTTTGTGGTAAATAGGTAGATAGTAAAATAATAAGCAAAAATATTCCAAATTGTCTTAGTTTCTTTGTGTTTCTCATCGTACTTTTTTTGAAAGATTATCCTGCTCGGAAACCGTACTTCCAAGCATCCCTATAAGAATTAAGTGCCCCTTGCCCCATATAGGGAGCAAATTCTCTATAATATAACCATCTACCATAACCATCTTCCCAAACGGCAAGACCACCTGAAGTTTGCTCTAAGTCCTCAGTTGAAAGAACTGTAAATGTTTCTGTACCTGTCATTGCAAGTACCTCCTTAAAATAAATTTTTGTAATCTTACATCTACAGTATACATCTTTTTTGTCTATTTTATTAATCTTCCCCTCAACTGTCAATTTTTCGGTCTGAACTGCATTTTTCTAAAAAAATGAGACCTTTCTAGTCTCATTTAGTCATTCTTAGTATTTTCTAAATCGTTTATAACGCTCTTCCAACAAATCTTCTAGCGGTTTTTGTGAAAGTCTAGCTAGATCAGCTTGAAGTTCTTTTTTGACATTCTTAATCAGTTCTTTACTAGAAAGTCCTGCTTCAGAAATCACCTTATCCACCACGGCCATTTCTAACAGCTCATGTGAGGTGATTTTCATCAGTTCTGCTGCTTCCATGGCACGACTACCATCCTTCCATAGAATGGAAGCAAAGCCTTCTGGACTGAGAATAGCATAGATGGAATTTTCCAGCATCCAGACACGGTCTGCGACTGCTAGAGCCAGAGCCCCACCTGAACCACCTTCACCGATAATGATAGCAATAATCGGAACTTTCAGGTCACTCATTTCCATGAGATTACGAGCAATAGCTTCCCCCTGTCCACGTTCTTCCGCACCGACACCAGGATAGGCACCTGCTGTATTGATAAAGGTCACCACTGGACGGCCAAACTTTTCAGCCTGTTTCATCAATCGTAGGGCCTTACGGTAGCCTTCTGGATGTGGTTGTCCAAAATTCCGTTTAAGGTTATCTTGTAAACTCTTGCCTTTTTGGATACCAACCACTGTTACAGCTTGGTCTCCAAGCCAGCCGATACCACCAACAACTGCACCATCATCACGAAAAGAGCGGTCACCGTGTAATTGGATAAATTCATCAAAAATGCCTGTCGCAAAGTCCAAGGTTGTCAAGC
>CAJZGT010000040.1 GCA_916048145.1 uncultured Streptococcus sp. | reverse complement strand
CTCTTTTCTATTTTTATTTTTCTTTCAAAGCAGAGAATAATCCTGCTAAAGCAATGGCACCTGACAAGAGTGCTGTTGATAGAAGAATTGTCTGATCAGCAAGTTCTAGCTGATAGTCAAAAAATTTTGAGCTGGTTTGTCTTTTACAAAATCCTTCCCTTACTAGTATATCACATATATTGGTATTTTAAAAAACAAGCTTACTGAAGCTTGTTTTAATTAGCTATTACCTATTACAAAAATTTTGTACATATCTTTCCACTTCTTTTTCCATAGATTGAATCTCACCAATATCCCATCTATTTTTTTTAGAAGTTATCTTTGCCATCATCTGTAATTTTAGACTCTGACGATGGAATATCCCTTCTCTTTCCCATTGTTCTAATTTAGCCTCTGGATAGGAATTGCCAAACCTGGAGTTCTGACGATCGGTAATGATACAAAGATTACCAAAGGAATGTAAAAACTCAGAAGATAATTGACTCTCTCCATCATGTCCATTTGGATTCTGAGGATACCAATGCTCTATGGAGCGACGATATGCAAATTTGAAATGATCAAAATTAATATCTTTGTACTCTTTCTCTAATTCGGCACGATTTTTCCATAAAACATAATCTACAAAGTTAAAAGCATAAACAGGAATTGCCCTATATTTTTTTATACTTTTATCTTCAGTAAACAATCTTTCCTCAGCATATCTCACTGCCATTTTTTCAAGAAATTCCTTAAAATAATCACCAAATTCTTGATTATTTAGTTCTTCAATATGTCTGAATAGAAATTGTAAGATCTCGAATAACCAACGACTATCACGATTAGCAGTAAAGGTCACAGCAAACATGGATTGAAGGAGGATAATGTTTTTGTTTAAATTGTCAAAAGTATTGTTTTGATAATTAATTCGAACATATTTCCATCCTCCATTTTCATTTCGTTGATATGTCTCATACTTACCTCGTTTGAGTTGCCATTCGGTTTCATTTTCTAATTGGACATTTTTTACGATAAGCGTATCAAATATATGCTTCATAGTCAGAAGTAGTTGCCCAAATTGTTGGACCCATTCTCTATCTCGTCGTTCAATTTCAAAAATTTTCAATAATTTTTTATCATCAAATGTAGTTTCATCATTTCCTTCCATGATGAAAAAAACTTGAAGCAAAAATGTTGGAAAATCAATTACAGTCGTATAATTTGAAATATCTGCTCCATTATTTACTAAGCTACTACTTTCATATTTTGTCTGAGTAATTGCATCTAGTAAACTTCGTTGCTCAATTTTTTTTACTCTTATTTTCTCAAATACACTTTCCAATTTGAAGTTAGTAAATTCTTTACCAAAAATTTTCTCCCCCTCTTCATCAGTATTGTTTGGTCTACTTCGGATTTGAAAAGTTTTTATTACCGGCTTATTAAATTCTGCACAGGCATCCCAAATTCTTGCAAACTTTTGCGCCATTTCTTGATCTGTACCGAACTTAGCCATCATTTGCGCCTTAAGAATCTCATGAGCCTCTAGTTGTTCTCCTCGAGAGTTGAAACGTTCGAAATAAAGATTCAAATCTAAATCTTCAGGAAGTATACTCCGAAAAATGATGACATTCTCAAAAAGATAATCAACGAAAGACTGAGGATCAAGACGGCGCTCCTCTAGCACTTTTTTCAATGCATCTTTAGCATATCTGTAACCTCTAGTCAGCTCATTTTCATCGTCCTCTGAAATTTCTTGCTTGGCAAATAGATCTTTAATATTCTTATTTGATTTCTGCCTAGCTGGGAAGGTAAGATTGACAGCTTCCAATCTATCAAAACCAAACTCATGCTTCAAAGCTAAGGCAATCAAATTAAGAGCTGTTGTCCGTTGTTGACCATCTATGATTTTGAAAATGTTATTCTCTTTATTAACGACTAATGTCCCAATATAGTAATTGTCTCTATTTTCTTGAACAGCATCTGCTACGTCGTTCAGTAACTGCTCAATTTCATCATAAGTCCAGGCAAAATTTCTCTGATAAAGAGGGATAGCATAGGTATCTTCATTTAACAAACGATTAACTGATAAGCTTATATGTGTTTCTACCATTTATCTTTTTCCTCTTCTATAATCTTGTCCACAGTATAATTTTCAAATAATTCTCTATCTATCTTGATCATGAAATCATTCGGAGTAACAGCATGGGATAAAAGTTGAAATAAATTTTGAGTCTCTTTTTGTCTAAAACTTCCACCAGCAGCGTATTTCCCTACCGTTGCATCATATATGGCTTTAGACTTAACCCGAGGGTAATAAGACCAAATAAACAAGGTCTCTACTATCTCCGTTGATAGCTCATCTTTTCCAAATCTATCTGCAAAAAGTGAACAAATATTTAAGAATATATTGTGACACTTGAGGTAGCGTCCTTTTGAGCTATTGTAAATGTTCAACATACCTTCTGGGTAAGCTAGATTTTTTTCTTCCCCTTCAGGTTCATCAGAAAATCCTAACTCATCATTTAAAAAATCTTTATGTTCTTTAATAGTTTTATGAGCAGATTCAATATACTCAAAAAATTTACTTCCATCAATGATTGGCATAGTAATGGACATGGGGAGATTTTCAATATGACGATACAATTCTAGATATGGAAAGTTCTGATTCAAATCAACGCCTTTAAAATCGTCAATAAAATCCTCTGTAAAACGGAGATAAGATCCATAACGCTTGTTTGTCAAGCCTGTCTCTCCTCGAGACCAACGTCTCATACGAAAAAGATGTTTATCAAACAACTCTTTGAGACTTAAATCTTTATCTTCTACAAATTGCTCCCACTTTTCAACAATCTTTTCATCTTCTGAATCTTGCTTGCGAAGATGATAGGCTTTGAGCAAATCATGAGATTCTAAAGATTTTCCACGATTATTCTGAGAATCAAATAGCTGAAAGGCCTCTGATAATCGTTCCTGTGGCATAGTAATCACGGAGACAGAACAATTTTCCAATAAAAAATTGCAAATATCTTTTGCCTGATTTTCGCCAACCAATTGAGTTAAATTTTCCCACTCATTATAATTTTCACTCGCATGATAGCAAGATAGCTCTCCAAATACAGCACTACTCAGCAGTTGATTAGCACCCTTATAATTCTCTAATCTATCTAATAAATGAAGAAACAAGGAAATAGAAATTAGCCGTTGCTGTCCATCGACAATATCTAAGTATCCATCATTTTCATGTAAGATAACGGAACCAATCTGATATTCCTTTTTCCCCATAGCATCTCGTAAATCATAAAAAAGATTACGGATATGTTTTCTGTTCCATTTATATGGTCTTTGATAAGAAGGAATCCGCAAATTCCCTTCTTTCAATAATTCTCCAACCTTTTTAGAAGTAAATTGAATAGTCATTTTATCCTCATCTATATTTATCTATCATTTCTTGAACTGTTTGCTTTATATCCTCTACTAAAATCCGAGGAGACAAAACAGTAACTGCTTCCCCTTGTCCCAGCAACCAGCGTTTAAGCCCCGGTGTATGCTGACTTTCAAACTGAAAATGAGTCCATTCACCATTTTTCCCAACTATTTTTGCATTTGGAAATTGATCCATCACAATAGTCGGATCGTACAAGTACTCAATTTCAATACTGATTTTCTTCCCGATAAAAGCATCCACTCTCTCGTTACGAATGTCACCATCTCTAAATTTATCGCGATAAGAAATAGAGGGTTTCTCTATATCACTAAGAGACCATGACTGGATACGGTCTACTCTTAAAGTAATATAAATAGCATGTTTCAACTGGTAAACAACCAGATAGAAATAATGACTATCATAGTAAAGAGAGACTGGTAAAACAGTCTGCCTCTTAGAAGATTCAGAATAAGGTTTTTGATAAATAATGTCTAGAACCTGTTCATGTAAAATAGCTTCTGATAAATTCCAAATTTTCTCTATTCTATTTTGTTGATCCGTTAAGGGAGCATAGTTAAGCTTTTCACTTCCAATAATCTGCTCGATTTCTTTCCGATCATCACGGGGAACTAAGTTCAGTAAATTATTTAGTAAGCTAGCAATTTCTGGTCTGTTCAGTGCTCGATTTTCCAATAAAATCTTTGAAATAACGAGTATATCCTTTTTATTAAAAACTGACTTACTAGATAAACAATACTTATTCGTTTTACGGTTATAAAGCAAATCTCCACTATAACTGGTGTGACTATATAAAATATCACGGAGTAGCGAAAAATCTCTCTGTATCGTCTTTTCACTAACCTCAAATTCCTGAGCCAGTTGCTTTTTTCCTAACGGAGTCCCAAACTGTAAACGTAAAAAAATCGTTAGCAGTCTCTCTTGATCATTCATTTGCAGTCCTTCTACATATTATTCAAACAATACTATTTCCAGTACATTATTATCACTTCTATAGTCTAACTAGCACTTTATATTCAAAACGATTAAAGCAAAATAAACTAGCCCTTAGATGATTTCAACTGTACCACTATGCCAGATTCGAAGAACTCAACTACGGATTCAGGCATATTTTTTAAGTCTTCGGGTAAGCAGTCTGAATATACAATGAAGAGTTTGTTTCTTTTCTTACTCTCTTTGAATTGCTGCATCCAGTATTCCTGTACCCTTTGATCAGCTTCTCCCAAAAATTGAACTCCCTCCAGAAAAATCAAGTCATACTCTGTATACCCCATTTGCAGTTTTATCCATTGACTATGTTTAGAAAAAATCAAATTATCTCTCACTCGATAATATACAAGTGATGCTATTGGAGTAGCAGGTTTTATTTTAGTTAACGTATAATAAATCAAATGCCATCTGTCAGTCTCTGAAATACCGCGAATGTAAATACATTGAGAATCTTCTTTTAAGTCTATTTGTGGGAATCCGGTCCAATCACTCCCATCATCTTTCAAGCCTTTTTCAAAATTATAAATCTCCTCTTCAATTGACACATTAGAATTTAAAATTTCTTGATCCACCATATTATACTCTCTTTTCTATTATTTTTAAGAGAATTATAACAAATCAAGTGGACATATTTTGTCCACTTGATCAAAATAAGCAATTTTTTAAAACAATTCATCAAACAAACTCAACTGGTTATCCTCTGGCATATTGCCGAGAATGCCCATTTCATCCATCTTTTCAACCAAAGTTGATGAGAGTCCACCACGCTTACGCAATTCTGTTTTAGAAAGAAATTCTCCCTCTTCACGCGCTCGAACTAACTGCTTGGCAACGTTCTCTCCCAGACCATCCATAGCAACAAATGGTGGAATCAGTGTATCTCCGTCAATGATGAATTCAGTCGCATCACTACGGTAGAGGTCTAACTTCCCAAACTTGAAACCACGTTCCCACATTTCATTGACAATCTCAAGAGTTGTATAAAGATCAATCTCCACATTAGAAGCCTCATTGTTCTTCCGTTTTTCAGAGATTTCTTCCATTCTGCGCTTGATAGCATCCAAGCCCGCCCCCATGGTCTTGATATCAAATGCCTTAGCACGGATTGAGAAGTAAGCACAGTAGTAATAAATAGGGTGGTGAACCTTGAAGTAAGCTACACGCAAGGCCATCATAACGTAGGCTGCCGCATGGGCTTTAGGGAACATGTACTTAATTTTCCCACAGGACTCGATATACCACTCTGGCACCTTATTAGCCTTCATGGCTTCGATATAGCCATTTCTCTCCTCTTCTGAAATCTTGAGCCACAAGCCCTTACGTACCCGTTCCATAATGGTAAAGGCCATCTTAGGCTCGAGGCCAGCATGCATGAGGTAAACCATGATGTCGTCTCGACAACCGATAACGGTTGATAGGTCAGCAATCCCTTGCTTAATCAAATCTTGGGCATTGCCCAGCCAAACGTCGGTACCGTGGGACAACCCTGACAACTGAAGCAATTCTGCAAAAGTCGTCGGATGCGTCTCGTCTACCATTCCACGTACAAAGTTGGTTCCAAATTCTGGAATCCCCAACATCCCTGTAGGCGTTCCAATTTGTTCAGGTGTTACCCCAAGCACATCAGTCCCAGAAAAAAGGGCCATAACGCCTTCGTCATCCATAGGGATTTCATTAGGGTCAATCCCAGACAAGTCCTGGAGTTTTCGAATCATAGTCGGATCATCATGTCCCAGTATATCGAGTTTGAGGACGTTCTCATCGATATCGTGGAAGTTAAAGTGAGTAGTCTGCCATTCAGCCGTTACGTCGTCTGCTGGATATTGGATCGGCGTAAAATCATAGACCTCCATATAGTTAGGAATAACTACGATTCCCCCTGGGTGCTGACCTGTCGTACGTTTGACACCCGCAGCTCCCTGGGCTAGACGTTCCACCTCTGCAGCACGATAAATTTTCCCATAATCTCGCTCGTAACCCTTGACAAATCCATAGGCTATCTTAGCTTTCACCGTACCAACCGTTCCTGCACGGAAGGCATATTCCTCACCAAAGATATCACGCACATCCAAGTGGGCACTAGGCTGGTCTTCTCCCGAGAAGTTCAAGTCAATATCAGGAACCTTGTCTCCATCAAAACCAAGGAAGGTCTCAAAAGGAATATCTTGTCCGTTTTTGCTGAGTTTGTGGCCACATTTAGGACAGTCCTTATTGGGCATATCAAAACCTGAACCGTAAGAACCATCAGTGATAAACTCACTGTACTGACACTGACCACAGACATAGTGTGGAGAGAGAGGATTAACCTCTGTAATCCCAATCATGGTCGCAACGAAACTGGACCCAACAGACCCACGAGAACCAACCAAGTAGCCCCGTTCATTAGAACGTTGCACTAGCATCTGGGAAGCCAGATAAATCACAGCAAATCCATTCCCCAGAATAGAGGTTAGTTCTTTTTCAATCCGCAAATCGACAATATCTGGTAGCGGATTTCCATAAATCTCAAAAGCTTTCTTATAGGTCAACTCAGCAACCGTCTCTTCAGCCTTGTCGATGAAAGGCGTGTACAAGTCACCCTTAACGACCTCAACGGGTTCAAAGATATCTGCCAAGGCATTGGTGTTATCAATAACTAGTTTGCGTGCCAGTTCCTCTCCCAAAAAGGCAAATTCATCCAACATCTCATTGGTTGTTCGAAAATGAGCCTTTGGCAAAGGAGCTGGTTGGGCATGTTCTCCATGACCGATAGTTCTGTTAATCATAGCCCCTTGGCCCAAACTACGAACAATTATTTCACGGTAAATTTCTTCTTCCGGTTCGATATAGTGGACATTTCCCGTAGCCAGAACAGGCTTACCAAGACGGTCTCCAACCTCTATCAAACTCTTGATAATGGTCTGGAGTTCCTCCATATCCTTGACCTGCTCCTTAGCAATCAATGGCGCATAGATAGCTGGTGGCATGACTTCGATAAAGTCATAATACTTGGCCACCTCAACTGCCGCATCCACACCTTGGGAAACAACTGCGTCAAAAACTTCACCTTCCGAACAAGCTGATCCTAAAACCAAACCTTCCCGATGGGCATCTAGAACCGTTCTCGGAATCCGTGGCACCCCTTCAAAGTACTTGGTATTAGACAAGGAAACCAGCTTAAAGATATTTTTTAGCCCCACCTGATTCTTGACATAAATGGTCGCATGCTTGATCCGAGCTTTTTTATAAGAATCTGGACTAATCAAATCAATATTAAGTCTAGCTAGATCGGTCACACCATGCTTTTCTGCCACCTCTTTGATAAAGATAAAGAGCAAACGACCAGTAGCTTCCGCATCGTAGTTAGCCATGTGGTGATGTTCTAGAGCCACACCAAAACGCTTGGTCAAAGGCCCCAAACCATGACGTTTATACTCAGGATAGAGGTTTCTAGCAAACTCCAGCGTATCAATAACCGGCTGACTAATCTTTGGCAGACCATGACGCTCATAGTTGGCATTCATAAAGCCAACGTCAAAGGTCGCATTGTGGGCGACTAGGACAGTATCCTGGCAAAATTCTTGGAATTCTTGCAAAACTTGTTCCAGTGGTTTAGCATTTTTTACATGATCATCTGTAATTCCGGTCAACTCAGTAGTAAAAGCTGACAAGGGATGCCCAGGATTGATAAATTCATCAAATTCAGCAATAACATTTCCCTTGTACATCTTAGAGGCCGCCACCTGAATCAAATCATTATAGATAGCTGAAAGTCCCGTCGTTTCCACGTCAAAGACCACGTAGGTCGCTTCCAACAAGTCCAACTCCACTTCGTTATAGACGATAGGGACACGGTCCTCCACGATATTGGCTTCCATTCCATAGATTAGCTGGATTCCCGCTTTTTTGGCCGCCTTATAGCCATGTGGGAAGGATTGAACATTCCCGTGGTCCGTGATAGCAATCGCCTTGTGTCCCCACTTAGCAGCTGTCGCAACGATTTCTTCAACCTCTGGTAGAGCATCCATGGTCGACATGTTAGTATGAGCATGAAACTCAACCCGGCGCTCACCTTCTGACATCAAATCCTTCCGCTCATAGTGAACAACTTCCTGCACATCCTGCACATTCATAGTCAAATCGCGTGTGAAGTTATTCATCTCTACATTCCCACGCACTCGGAGCCAAGAATTTTTCTTGATGAGGTCAAACTTCTGGGCCTCTTCCTCGTTCTTAACCCACTTTTGCATCGAAAAACTGGAAGTGTAGTCCGTCATTTTAAAGTTGATCAAAACACGCCCTGTTCTGGTCACTTTTTGCTCCACATCAAACACAACCCCTTCAAAGACCAGACGATTTTCCTCCGTCGTCACTTCGATCATAGGAGTAATCTCTGCCTTATCCAGCTTGGGTTTAGCTACAGCTTTTTTCGCTTGAAAATCAAAGGCTGGTTTGTCTTCTGCTGGAGGAGGTGCCATCTGTTCTAGTTGTTCCATAGCACGGAGCGCTTCCTCATTGGCCGCTTGAACAATCTGCTCATTTTCCGCATGAAAGGCTTCTTCCTGCTCTTGAGTCAGCACATCATTCTTTTCTACTTGACAATTAAAAGTTGGAAAGCCAAATTTTTCAAGTTGTTTGGCTAAATTAGGAAGATGATTCTTCTTAAAATGTTCCTTATCAATCGCCTCAGTTCCTTCAATAAAGAGTTGGTTCCCCTCAGCACGAACTCGCAGATTTTGATAAAGAGATTTAAATCCTTGACTAGCACATGGACCCTCAGAAAAAGCCTCCCTATAGTAGGCCTGCAAGAGCTGATTGGAAAATTCTTGAGACAGAGCCTTGATTTCAAAAACAGCTTTATTGCCTGTCTTAGAAAATTCTTCCCTCAAACCTTTCTTTAATTCTAAAAAGATTTCAATCGGTAAAATATTAGAAAATACGAAATGAAACTCCCATACCTTACTAATTTTATGAACCACAACTCGCTCAATATCAGCCTGTGATAAAGCAGGATCCTGTCTCATTTCAGCAGGCATCCCCAGTTGATTCATCAAAATTTCAAAACTATTTGACATTCATATTCCTCACATTATTCTCCTACTATTTTACCATATTTAGAAAAAATATATAGCTAGTATCTTTCCTTAAAGACTGCTACTTTTAACAAATGACTCTATAATATTTATAGTGGGTAAATCCCCTATAAATATTATAGGGCCAATTTAGGTATAGAAAATAGTTCCAAAAAATCTATAATGAAAAGCGACTAGACTACTCATTAGAAAGATTCATATGGAACTATTACATTTTATTACGAAACTGCTTGACATTGAAGATACTAATCTCAAATTATCGGTGTTATTAATAGGATTGCACACAAAGAAATCATCTCTAAATTGGAAGCGACCAATAATCTCATCAAACTTATCAAGCGCAATGCCTTTGTTTTTCGAAACTTTGAAAACTTCAAAAAACGGATTTTTATCGCTCTAAACAGCAAAAAAGAAAGGACGAAACTCGTCCTTTCTCTAGCTTAGCTTTTCTTCAACCCACTACAGTTAACAAAGAGCTACAATTAATCGGGAAGACAGGATTCGAACCTGCGACACCTTGGTCCCAAACCAAGTACTCT